>NZ_LOWC01000130.1:0-125806 GCF_001522845.1 Burkholderia sp. BDU5
TTCCTGCAAATCCAACAACACCGTTTCGGCCTCACCGCCTTTCCGTATAAGCCGTCCAGGATTGTTCAGGTTCGACTCGATAACATCACGCAGCAGAACGCCGCGCTCGTCGAAGAAAGCGCGGCGGCGTCGGAGAGCCTGCGGCAGCAGGCGACGATGCTCGTCGAGGCGGTGGGGGTGTTTCGCTGAGAGCGGGGCGGCGGCGCGCGGCGAACGTGCGTCGATGCTCGGATCAGGTGGTCACGGCGCGCAGAAACTACATCTGCGCATCGGACCGTCCAGATGAGATGTCGCTCGCCGAAACCAGATGCGGCTACCGTAGTGCGTAACATCGCCGTCGCGTTCGAGCATTACAATGAGCAGCATCCTCACAGCGCACTGAAATTTCGCTCGGCACGCGAGTTCAGGCGCAGAACCGATTCATCAACTCAAACGTGGGGCGGTGTCCGGAGATGCAGGGGTAAATCAATGTTGCCTGTGTCAATTCGAGCTTGGCCACCGCGTCGTATTTGCGTCGCCCGTTTCGCTTACGCCCAACGCTCGGTGGTAATGCGTTGAACGACCGGACCCTGATCATTGACGAAATGCGCTCATGTTAGATTCGATCCGCTTCAACAACTCATCCGCCGCAGCCGCGAGCGCGCGGCCAGCTTTGACGATGATGGACGTCGATTGCTTACCTAGCGCAGGGTGATCAATAGGCACTCCGACCAATGTTCCAGCTTCGACCTCCCGCTGGATCGTAAAAGTAGAGACAAAAGCGACCCCAAGGCCTTGCAGTGCAAATCGGCGAAGCACGTCAAGCGTATTCGCGACGACTATCGGCTTGAACTTCACTGCTTCGGTATGTGCGACGCTTTCCATCAATCCACCTAAACCATAAAGCGAAGGCATTGTTGCGAACGGATATGCGACCGCGCGCGCGAAAGGAATAGGGCCGGTATGCTTTGCCAACGGATGATCCGGGTGAATGGCGGCGATCAGTCCGTCCCGAACACTGCGGTAGACGGAGATTCCATCGGTGGGAGGCGGATTATAAACGAGGCCAATATGCGCGGTATCGGTAAGGATATCCTCGATAATCTCCCGAGTTGCACGCTGGTTCAGTAAAACACGAACATTCGGATAGTCTCGACAGAATCCCCATAATATTTCGTTTGTAAACGGACCCATCATGCTTTCGCTAGCAGAGACCGAAACAATACCCGTCTTCAGTGAGCGTAGCGAGTCAATCTGACCCTTGAAAACCTCAAATTGCGACTCACAACCGCGGTGGTACTCCAAATAGAGCTCCGCCTCGCGTGTCGGCATTACTCCGGACGGCTCACGGTTAAATAGCTGAAGCCTCAGTTCTGCTTCCAGCTTACGAATCTGCCGACTGACTTCTGAGACGGACATCTCAAGACGTTCTGCAGCCTTTCTAAGAGAGCGTTCTATCATGACTGCTTCGAAACATTGAACTTGCCGTGATTTGTTTAAATCCATGAACGAATCCTAATGCAAGTGCCTTGTGGGTGGCAGATTTCACCACGGGGTGTCTCGCATAATGACATCCAGTCGAGATAAATCTTCTGTATAGTCGTTATTAATTTAGCTGCACAATAATTCGATAACTTAACGCTGCCAAGACCTGAATGTCCACTCCATTTGTAGATGTGTCTGCCCCACGAGCCAGTGCTTTCAGAAAAATCAACTTACGGATACTGGCATTTTTGACAGTATGCTACTGCATCGCGTACGTAGATCGCGTCAACGTTGGATTTGCGAAGCTGCAAATGCAGCAAGAACTCGGGCTCAGTGATGCTGCCTACGGCCTGGGTGCCGGCATCTTCTTTCTGGGTTACGTTCTGCTCGAGGTGCCGAGCAATATGCTCCTCGTACGTATTGGCGCACGAAAGACGTTAAGCCGGATCATGGTGCTGTGGGGTGGAACAACCGTGGCGACAAGCATGGTTTCCGACGCTACGACGTTTTATGTCCTTCGCTTCTTTCTTGGCGTTTTCGAAGCAGGCTTCGCGCCCGGCATCATCTACTTTCTGACTCGTTGGTATCCGAGACGGCAGATGGGACGGACGATGGCGATTTTGATGTGGGCGTTACCGGTCGGGTCAATCGCGGGAGGCCTAGCATCCGGAGCGATTATCGAGTACTTCAGTGGGTTGGCGGGATTGTCCGGGTGGCAATGGATGTTCATTCTTGAAGGCATTCCCGCATTGATTATGGGGATCGTCACATTCGGAACGCTGAGCGAATCACCCGTTGGGGCAAACTGGCTCACAGCGGACGAGAAACGCGCAGTCTTGACTGAACTCGGCCACACTTCGCCGGCACACCTGGGTCATCGAGCATTGATGCGTGTCGCTACCGACGGGCGCGTCCTCCTGTTGGCGCTGACGTACTTCGGTCTCATCAGTGGAATCTATGCTGTTGGGTTCTGGCTACCGACCATTCTCAAAACAGCTGGGCTACACAGTTATTTCGAAATTGGTGCGTATTCGGCCGTACCGTATGTGCTGACTATCATCGTGATCTATGTGGTTGGTCGACTCTCCGACCGCAACCGTGAACGACAACTTCATGCGGCATTGTCGACCGCAGTGGGCGCAGTTGCCCTCATGGCAGCGGCCCATTTCTCCGATCAGTTTGTCGTGGCACTTACGGCCATCTCGATTGCGACGGCGGGCACGTACGCTGGTTACACCGTCTTCTGGGCCATACCGGCCGACTATTTTTCTGAAGACACCGCCGCCATCGGCATTGCATTCGTCAACACGTTAGGTTTGTTTGGCGGATTCGTCAGCCCAACCCTGATCGGCTGGGTGAAGACCACAACGGGCAGCAGTGAAGCCGGCTTTCTCGCGATCGCGGTGCTTCTGCTCGCAAGTGCCTTCGCGCTTGCCGCTCGTCCCGCAGGTAACGTCAAGGTGCTCACATCATGAGAATCTATGTTGCTGGATTCTTGCATGAGACCAACACATTCGTTGAGACGCGCACGCAGTATGTCGACTTCGCACATGGCGCAAACGGTCCGATAGCAGTAGGCGACGCTCTCTTTGCAATGCGTGACGCGAACCTTCCGGTTTCCGGCTTTTTGCAATCGGTCGCGGATACGCTGAACGTTGTCGCCCCTGGGATATGGACTTATGCGACTCCATCCGGCGTTGTGACGGGTGACGCGTACGAACGAATCGTCAATGAAATTCTGCGTCGCGCTTGTGAGGCACGCCCAGATGCAGTCTATTTGGATTTGCACGGGGCAATGGTGTCCGAACGATACGAAGATGGGGAAGGCGAACTGTTGAAGCGGCTACGCATGATGGTTGGTCCGAGGCCGATAATCGTTGCGTCCCTCGATTTGCACGCAAACGTCACCGAGCAGATGTTTGAGTATGCTGACGCGCTCGTGCCGTTTCGTACCTATCCGCATGTCGACATGGCGGAGACAGGGGCGCGTTCCGCGCGGACTTTGTTCCGAATCGCCGAATCGGGCAGACGCCCTTATCGCGCGTTTTGGCGTGCTCCATTCTTGATTCCGATTGAAGCGATGTCGACTTCCCAGTCGCCCGCTGCGGAGACTTATGCTCTCGTCGCGGATGTAGAGCTAAGGTATGGCGTCGACCTTGGGGTTGCGCTCGGTTTTCCCGCTGCCGACATCCGCGAGTGTGGGCCGGCCGTATGGGCATGCGGTTCCAGCAAGCGCGAGGTCAAGAGTGCACTTGAAGAACTCAAGCAGCGGATCGTGGAGAGCGAGGGAAAATGGAAAGCGACGTATTTCAGCCCTGATGAGGCAGTCCTGCGGGCCAAGACGCTCGCCGTCGCGGCGACGCGCCCAATCGTGATCGCGGACACGCACGACAATCCCGGTGCTGGCGCGGATTCCGACACGACGGAAATGATCGAGGCGCTACTTCGTCATCGGGTGCGACGCGCAGCTATCGGGATCGTCTGCGATCCTGCTGCGGCGCGGAGCGCTCATGAGTCCGGCGTCGGTGCTCGCGTGAGCCTGGCGCTTGCAGGGCACACGAGTCATCCGCTCCGTGGCGAATTTCTCGTCGAGTCGATATCTCACGGTCGGTGCAGACTCGAAGGCCCGATGATGCGAGACTTGGAACTTCACCTCGGTCCGTGCGCATGTTTAAAGATCGATGGCGTGCGTGTGGTGGTCAGCACCGTGAAAACCCAACTCCTGGATCGCAATCTGTACAGGATGGTCGGGATCGCTCCAGAGAAAATGGCTATCTTGGTAAACAAGAGTTCCGTTCACTTTCGAGCGGCATTCGAGCCTATAGCCGAGGCAATCCTCATCGCGCGAACGACAACGGGCATTGTGACCGACCCCGAGCGTTTACCGTGGAGAAAAATCGATCCACGGATGCGACTTGGACCGGGTACTCAAACTAGAAGAGTGTATTAACCGAAAACGGCTTCACCGAGTGTTGCAGCACCCGGCGAAACCTAATCATAGATTCGTCAAGAAGAGAGCGAGCCCTATGACTAAGCACATGGTACTCGAAAATCCGAGTACATTGTCGGTTCTATCTTATTTGCCGCCGACACTTTTTCGTGTCGATCTTTGGCGGCCAGACTACACGATTTCATCCACCGCCGCCGCCCGGCCGACCTAGATGCTGCCGGAGATTTCAAACTCTCGGCCCTGATAAGCGATACCGTTTCTCCAAACGCGGCTGTAGCGCGTCGCAAGCTTAAAGTCGCTTGCGCCGGGAATTTCGAAAATCCATTATGCGTTAGTGGCCGCCGCCTGCCTTCAATCTGCCTCGGTGCAGGCGGCCTTGCGATCGCTGTTTACGGCGGTCGCCTTTTTATTCCGCGCTCGAAGGGAGATGTATTATGGAAACATATGAAGAGCTAAAAGCAAAGCTTGATGAGCTTAATAAGGAAACCGAAGCAGCTCGTCAACGTGAAGTAACAACAGTTTTGTCAGACATCCGAGAAGCTGTCTTGAAATATGAGATCCGGCCCGAGCAAATTTTCCCAACTTGGACGAGACTAAGGACACGTGATAAACGGCGAGGCTCGCTTCCTCCTAAATATCGAAACCCGATGACGGGGGAGACGTGGAACGGCCGAGGACGGATTCCGAAATGGATGTCCAGCCTATCCCGCGACGATTTCCTCATCGATCGGCCTACGCAGTAAGCCATTGAGCACTGGCACGATACTCGAGCCGCCTTTCGCGTTGCGTAATATCGAGCGAATTTGAATTTACGACTTGCCAGTCGAACATCGCCCGGAGCGTTCGTGCCAATTCCAACGGTGGAAATGGGATTCGCGCGAGTGAGCGGAGAACACTCTGTGCGCTTGGTCTCGCTGCCGGAGATGCTCGACTCGCCAATGCCACTAACTAACCTGTTAAATTTGATAGGTTTCGCGCCACACACCCATGGTGCCATCGGCAGAGTTATCGTGAATATTCGTTAATTTGACTGAATTTTAAAATTGACGCTCTATGAGGAGTGCTTCAATCGCTTCGAAAATCAATGCTCCTTCAATTAAAAATCAAAACAGAAACCTGACTGTCTCGCCGCGCCCCATTTGAACGATACGCTATGCGGTTTCGAGGGATTGGGGAGGCTGATTTTGCAGTCTGTTCGGACAGGGAGTCCGACCGCATTTCGCATGACGCGCGTCACACGTCACACAGCGAGACACATGTACTTGATCACGACGTAGTCATCGATCCCGTAGTGCGATCCTTCGCGGCCGAGGCCCGACTGCTTGACGCCGCCGAACGGCGCGACCTCGTTCGAGATGATCCCGGTGTTGATGCCGACCATCCCGTATTCGAGCGATTCCGCGACGCGCCACACGCGGCCGATGTCGCGGCTGTAGAAGTACGCGGCGAGGCCGAACTCGGTGTCGTTCGCATGGCGGATCGCCTCGTCGTCGGTCGAGAACCTGAAGAGCGGCGCGAGCGGGCCGAACGTCTCGTCCTTCGCGACCTTCATGTCGGCCGTCACGCCCGTCAGCACGGTCGGCTCGAAGAAGCCGTGGCCGAGCGCGTGGCGCTTGCCGCCCGTCGTCACGCGCGCGCCCTTGCCGAGCGCGTCCGCGATGTGCGATTCGATCTTCTTCACGGCCGCTTCGTTGATGAGCGGCCCCTGGACGACGCCTGCTTCCGTGCCGAGCCCGACCTTCAGCTTCGCGACGGCGGCGGACAGCTTCTCGGCGAACGCGTCGTAGACCTTCTCGTGCACGTAGAAGCGGTTCGTGCATACGCACGTCTGCCCGCTGTTGCGGTACTTCGACGCGATCGCGCCGTCGACCGCCGCATCGAGATCCGCATCGTCGAACACGATGAACGGCGCATTGCCGCCGAGCTCGAGCGACACCTTCTT
This sequence comes from Burkholderia sp. BDU5, assembly GCF_001522845.1. NCBI lineage: Bacteria > Pseudomonadati > Pseudomonadota > Betaproteobacteria > Burkholderiales > Burkholderiaceae > Burkholderia > Burkholderia sp. BDU5. The sequence continues at coordinate 6,357 of NZ_LOWC01000130.1, forward strand.
CACGGTCGGCGCGCATTGCGCCATCAGCAGGCGCCCGACGGGCGTCGAGCCGGTGAACGACAGCTTGCGCACGATCGGGTTCGATGTCAGCTCGCCGCCGATCGCCTTCGGGTCGCCGGTGACGACGCTGAACACGCCGGCCGGCACGCCCGCGCGCTCGGCGAGCACCGCCATCGCGAGCGCGGAGAACGGCGTCGCCTCGGCCGGCTTTACGACGATCGGGCAGCCTGCCGCAAGCGCCGGGCCGACCTTGCGCGTGATCATCGCCGCCGGGAAGTTCCACGGCGTGATCGCCGCGCACACGCCGACCGGCTCCTTCGTCACGACGATCCGCTTGTCGGCGGCGGGCGTCGGGATCGTGTCGCCGTACACGCGCTTGCCTTCTTCCGCGAACCATTCGAGGAACGACGCCGCATAGCCGATCTCGCCCTTCGCTTCCGTGAGGGGCTTGCCTTGCTCGGTCGTCAGGATGAGCGCGAGGTCGTCCGCGTGCGCGACCATCAGGTCGTGCCACTTGCGCAGGATCGCCGCGCGTTCCTTCGCGGTCTTCTTGCGCCACGCGGGCCATGCGGCGTTCGCCGCGTCGATCGCGCGGCGCGTCTCGGCCGCGCCCATCGCGGGCACGGTGCCGATCGGCGCGCCCGTCGCCGGGTTGCGGACTTCGAAAGTCGCGCCGTCGTCGGCGGCCTGCCATTCGCCCGCGACAAACGCGCGCTTGCGCAGCAGCGCGGGATCTTTCAGTGCAAGGGTTTCGTGATCTGTACTCATCGTGTGTCGACCGTATGCGGAAACGATTGGCGCCGCCGGGCGCGGCGCGGCGATGCCGTGACGCGCGCGCGGCGGCGAAGACCCAGGCGCTCAGGCGGGCACGCCCACCGCCTCCTTCAGCACGCTCTCGAGAATGCCGAGCGCTTCGTCGAACACGGCATCCGGTATGGTGAGAGGAAACAGGAAACGTATCACGTTCGCGTCGACGCCGCAGATGAGCAGCAGCAGACCGCGCTCGAGCGCCGCCGCCTGCACGCGCTTCGTGAACGCGGCGTCGGATGCGCGCGTGTCTGGATCGACGAACTCGGCGGCGACCATCGCGCCCGGGCCACGCACGTCGACGATCTGCGGCACGTCGGCGCGCAAGGCAGCGAGCTTCGCCTTCAGCTTGTCACCGAGCACGGCCGCGCGGTCGGCGAGCTTTTCTTCGTCGATCACGTCGAGCACCGCATGCGCGGCGGCGACGGCGAGCGGATTGCCCGCGTACGTGCCGCCGAGGCCGCCCGGCGCGGCGGCGTCCATCACGTCCGCGCGGCCGACGACGCCTGACAGCGGCATCCCGCCCGCGAGGCTCTTCGCGATCGTCATCAGATCGGCGGACACGTCGTAGTGCTCCATCGCGAACAGCTTGCCCGTGCGCGCGAAGCCCGTCTGTACTTCATCGGCGATCAGGAGGATGCCGTGCGCGTCGCACAGCTTGCGCAGCGCGCGCACGAAGTCGGCGGGCGCCGGGTTGAAGCCGCCTTCGCCCTGCACCGGCTCGAAGATGATCGCGGCGACGCGCTTCGGATCGATGTCGGCCTTGAACAGCGTCTCGACGGCGTCGATCGAATCGGCGGTCGTCACGCCGCGCAGCGCGTTCGGGTACGGCGCGTGGAACACGTCGCCCGGGAACGGGCCGAAGCCGAGCTTGTACGGCGCGACCTTGCCCGTCAGCGCCATGCCCATCATCGTGCGGCCGTGGAAGCCGCCCGCGAACGCGATCACGCCCGGCCGGCCGGTGTACGCGCGTGCGATCTTCACGGCGTTCTCGACCGCTTCCGCGCCCGTCGTGAAGAACGCGGTCTTCTTCGGTTGCGCGATCGGCGCGCGCGCGTTGATCTTCTCGGCGAGCTCGACGTACGACGCGTACGGCACGATCTGGTACGCGGTGTGCGTGAAGTGCTCGAGCTGGTCGGCGATCGCCTTCACGATCTTCGGATGGCGATGGCCCGTGTTCAGGACCGCGATGCCGGCCGCGAAGTCGATGAAGCGGCGGCCCTCGACGTCCCACAGCTCCGCGTTCTCGGCGCGCGCGGCGTAGAAGTCGCACATCACGCCGACGCCACGCGGCGTCGCCGCGTTCTTGCGGGCGTGCAGATCGGCATTGTTCACAATCGTCTCTCCTCGTGGTTCGAATGCGCCGGCGGCGACGGCCGTCGGCGGGCACGTCGTCCCGGCGTGCGCGTTGAAACGACTATAATCAAACTTGGCTCTGAAAATCAGAGCCATTTTGATAAATATATAGGAGCCAATCATGCGGGCGAGCGTGCTGTCGGACTGGCTGGCGCAGCGGATCGTGCGCGGCGGCGGCGCGCAGCCGATCTATCGGCAACTGCACCGGTTGCTGCAGCAGGCGATCCTGACCCGCGAACTGCCGGCGGGCGCGCGCGTGCCGTCGTCGCGGCTCCTCGCGGCGGAGCTTGGAATCGCGCGCAACACCGTCACGCAGGTCTATGAGCAGCTCGCGCTCGAAGGCTATGTGACGTCGGCGACCGGGCGCGGCACGTTCGTCGCGGACAGCGCGCCCGACGAGATCGTCGGCGCGCCGGCCGAGCCGCAGCCGGGAGCGCCGGCGTCGGCGGCCCCGGCTGCCAAGTCCGGGGGAACCGATGCGGCATCCGACCTCGGCTCCGAGCTCAATCCCGCGCCCCGCTCGCTGTCCGCGCGCGGCGCGCGCCTCGTCGGCGGCGCGGGCGTGTCGAAGCGGCAGGGCGGCGCGTTCATGCCGGGCGTGCCGGACGTGTCGCGCTTCCCGGCGCGCGTATGGACGCGGTTGCACAACAAGTACTGGCGGCGCTTGCGCCCCGAATTGCTGACCTACGCGCCGGGCGGCGGGCTCGCGTCGCTGCGCGAGGCGCTCGCCGACTATCTGCGCACGTCGCGCTCGGTGCGCTGCGCGCCCGGGCAGATCATCGTGACGACGGGAATCCACCAGTCGATCGATCTGGCGGTGCGCTTGCTGACCGATCCGGGCGACGTGATCTGGACCGAAGATCCGTGCTACTGGGGCGTGCGCAGCGTGATGCACGTGTCGGGCCTGACGACGCGGCCGATTTCCGTCGACGAAGAGGGGATCGCGCCGGCCGCTGCCGATTTCGCGGCGCCGCCGAAGCTGATGCTCGTCACGCCGTCGCACCAGTACCCGCTCGGGATGGTGATGAGCCTCGCGCGGCGTCGGATGTTGCTCGAATACGCGCGCCAGCACGGCGCGTGGATCATCGAAGACGACTACGACAGCGAATTTCGCTACGGCAGCCGGCCGCTCGCGTCGCTGCAGGGACTCGACACGGCGGAGCAGGTGATCTACGTCGGCAGCTTCAGCAAGACGCTGTTTCCGGGCTTGCGGGTCGGCTATCTAGTCGTGCCGGAGCCGCTCGCCGAGCGCTTCGCGACCGCGAGCGCCGAGCTGTACCGCGAAGGGCAATTGCTGCAGCAGGCGGTGCTCGCCGAGTTCATCGCCGAAGGGCACTTCGTGTCGCACATCCGCAAGATGCGCACGCTGTACGGGCAGCGTCGGCAGACGCTGCTCGACGCGCTCGCGCGCCGCTATGGCGACGCGCTGCCCGCGGTCGGCGGCGACGCCGGGCTGCATCTCGTGATGCGGCTGCCGGACGGCGCCGACGATCAGGCGGTCACGCGCGCGGCGCTCGAGCGCGACATCGTGGTGCGCGCGCTGTCAGGCTATTACGCGGATGCGCAGCGCGCGTCGCCGGGGCTGCTGCTGGGATACGCGTGCGTGCCGGAGGACGAGATCGCGCGTGCGTTCGATACGCTGTCGCATGCAATCGACGAAACTGCGTCGGCGAGCCTGAGCGTCGCGGCTGGATAAACGCGGCGGACGCGATGCGCGGCTCGTGTGGCCGTCGACGCATGCGCGTCCGGCATTCACGGGGCGATGAGCCCGCCGGCTTCGAGTGCGCGCGCGAATCGTCGGAAGACGGCGCGAAATCGGCGCTTGCACCGATAATCGGCCTTTGCTTCATACAACGGGGATATCGTGAGCGAGCCACTCATTGCTTTGCAGGACGCCAGAATTTCATTCCGGCGCGTTTCGGCGTTCACCGTGACCGACGTCTGCGAGCTCAGCGAGACGCTATCGGAAGCGCAGCGCGAGATGGTCGCGGACAACGGCACGTCGATCGCCGAAGCGCACTTTTCCGAAAATGCCTGGTTTCGTGCGATCTATGCCGATGAAACGCTCGTCGGCTTCATCATGTTGCACATCGGGGCCGATCACGACGACGGCATCGATTGTCCGGGCGTGTTTCTCTGGCGCTTCATGATCGCCGGACCGTATCAGCGAACGGGAATCGGCAGGAAGGCGATCGATTTGCTGGTCCGGAACCTTCGGCTCAAGGGCTTCAACGAACTCCATACGAGTTACGGTCTCGGCGACGGCAGCCCGGAAGGTTTTTACCGACGCCTCGGCTTCAGCCTGACGGGCGGCGCCTACGGCGACGAACTCGAGGTTGTGCTGAGCCTCGACGACTACGGCCGAAAGCACCAAGGCCAGTGACGTCCGAAACGCCTCGCGGCAGCGCGCTCGGCCCGGCGCGTCGAGGGGCCGTTTCGCGGCCGGATCGGCAACGCGTGCTCGATGGTCGTCGCGCGCGCGTCGAGCCGACGCCCGCCGTCAGTAGCCGATCCACACGGCGAACGCGAGCACGCCGCACGACAGCGCGAGCAGCACGCCGAAGAGCGGCAGCGCGAAGCAATAGCCGAGCTCGAGGAGCGCCGACGCCGCGATGTACGGCCACGCGGGCGCGGGCGGCAACGCGAGCGCGAGCGCCGCGCCGAACACCAGATACGGCGCCGACATCATGTCGAGCTGCGCGACGCGGTCTTCGCTGACGTGCCGGAATGCGTTCCACGCCGCGTGCAGCAGCGCGGAGAACAACACGAGCAGAACGAACAGTTGATCCATCGACGCGGGCGCGTGCGGCCGACAGCGGCCGGCCGGGATGGCGAAGCGCACGATTATCGCCGCGTTTCCGGTTTCGCGCCGGCTCGCGGGCACGCGGGGGCCGCGTGTGGCAGGGGCACAGTACGGCGCACGGCGGGCTTGTGCGCAATAGCGCGCCGGATTGTCGATAATAGAGCGTTCTGTCTTTTACTGGATTCCGCGATGACCGAGACCAAGCAAACCGACGCGGCGGCGCCGCGCCTCACGAGCCTGTCGCACGGCGGCGGCTGCGGCTGCAAGATCGCGCCCGGCGTGCTGTCGGAACTGCTCAAGCGCAATGCGCCGCCCGCGCTCTTTCCCGATCTGCTCGTCGGCACCGAGACATCCGATGACGCGGCCGTCTATCGTCTGAACGACGAGCAGGCGATCGTCGCGACCACCGATTTCTTCATGCCGATCGTCGACGATCCGTTCGACTTCGGCCGGATCGCCGCGACGAACGCGCTGTCCGACGTCTACGCGATGGGCGGCAAGCCGGTTCTCGCGCTCGCGCTCGTCGGCATGCCGATCAACGTGCTGCCGCACGAGACGATCGCCGCGGTGCTGCGCGGCGGCGAGGCGGTGTGCGCGGACGCGGGCATTCCGGTCGCGGGCGGCCATTCGATCGATTCGGTCGAGCCGATCTACGGGCTCGCGGCGCTCGGCATCGTTCATCCGGCGCGCGTGAAGCGCAATGCGGCCGCGCGTGCGGGCGACGTGCTCGTGCTCGGCAAGCCGCTCGGCGTCGGCGTGCTGTCCGCCGCGCTGAAGAAGGGCCGGCTCGATGCCGACGGCTACGCGCAGATGATCGCGACGACGACGAAGCTCAACCGGCCAGGCACGGCGCTCGCCGCGCTGTCGGGCGTTCATGCGCTGACCGACGTGACGGGCTTCGGCCTGCTCGGCCATACGCTCGAGCTCGCGCGCGGCGCGGGGCTGACCGCGCGCGTGCGCTACGGCGCGCTGCCTTGGCTCGCGGGCGTCGAGGCGCTTGCGGCCGACGGCGTGTTCACGGGCGCGTCCGGCCGCAATTGGGCAGCGTACGGCCACGACGTGCGCCTGCGCGACGGCCTGTCCGCCGTCGCGCAGGCGCTGCTTACCGATCCGCAGACGTCGGGCGGGCTGCTCGTCGCGTGCGCGCCCGAGGCGGTCGACGACGTGCTCGCGTGCTTCCGCGATGACGGCTTCGATCGCGCCGCGGTGATCGGCGAGATGGTCGACGGGCCGGCGCGCGTCGACGTGAGCTGACGCGCGCTTGCGTTTGCGACGCCGGGTGATTGGCGTCGTGGCCTTCGTATTTCGTATCTCACTCACGCGCGAACGTGCGCCATGCACGCGGCCGCGCATGGCCCGAATTGCGCGAGCGCGCGGTCATGTCGATGTTCTTCGCCACGCGCGCGAGCCTGCTGACGATCCTGCTGTTCCGTGGCGATGCGTCATCGTCATCGTCATCGGTCACGCTCGCTCGTGCGCATTGACTGTCGCGCGCAATCGCGGTGCTCATCGGCCATCTCGCCGAATAGCTCCTGTTCGCGCTCGACGGCAGCGCACTCGGGCGTTTCGTCGAATCTCTCCGCCGGCTCGCGGCGATGCAGGCAGCGGCCGCCGTCGTCGTGCACGCACACGGCGTCCCAAGTTTCGCTCACGTCTGAATATTGGCGTCCTTTATACTTCACGCGCAGTCTCCGAACGCCGTTCTCATCGAACTCACTTTTAATAAGGAACGCTAATGCTGACTCGCTCGGTACTTTCCGCAGCCGTGTTTTCGCTCGCTGCTTGCGCGATGGCGCCGTCCGTTGCGCAGAACAACGGCGACGCATTCGCCGAAGCCGGCGCCCAGGGCCGCCCGGTCAAGGTGATGATCATCACGATGTTCGGCCCCGAAGGTCAGGCGTGGCTCGATCGTCTCGGTCCGTGGAAGAACATCGCGGTGCCCGGCCTGTCGCCCGACTATCCGGACGTGCATTGCAATAAGCAGGACGTGTGCGTCATCACGACCGGCATGGGCTACGCGAACGCCGCATCGACGATGATGGCGCTCACGTTCTCGCGCCGCTTCGATCTGCGGCAGACGTATTTCCTGATCTCGGGCATCGCGGGCGTCGATCCGGCGAGCGGCACGCTCGGCACCGCCGCGTGGTCGAAGTACCTCGTCGATTTCGGCATTCAGTGGGAGCTCGACGCGCGCGAAATTCCGCCCGGCTGGAGCGGCGGCTATCTCGGCATCAACACGAAGAGCCCGAACGACAAGCCGCCGCTCGACTATCGCACCGAAGTGTTTCAGCTCAACGGCAAGCTCGCGGACACCGCCTATGCGCTGTCGCGCAACGTGCCGCTCGCGGACAGCGCGCAGGCGCAGGCGGCGCGCGCGAAGTTCAACTACGCGCCAGCGAACCAGCCGCCTGTCGTGACTCGCTGCGATACGTCGTCGGGCAACACGTGGTTCTCCGGCACGCGGCTCGGCGAGCGCGCGCGCCAGTGGACGAAGATCCTCACCGACAACAAGGGCACGTACTGCATGACCGCGCAGGAGGACAACGCGACGTTCGAGGCGCTCAAGCGCGCGTCGAGCGCGAATCGCGTCGACCTGAATCGCGTCGCGGTGCTGCGCACCGGCTCGGATTTCGATCGTCCGTATCAAGGGCAGACGAGCGTCGACAATCTGCTCAACTACGCGGATCAGGGCGGCTTCCCGCTCGCGACCGAGAACCTGTATCGCGCGGGCAATCCGCTTGTGCAGGACATCGTCACGCACTGGGGCGAATGGAGGGACGGCGTGCCGCGCCGTTGATGCGCGCGATGCGCGATGCCCGTCAGCGTGCGGGCGCGGTCGAGCGAAACGGTTTCCAGACAGGCGTGCTGTCGTCCCAGTGATCGAGCTGCGACGGAATCGGACTGTTCATGATCGTAGTCTCATGCTGACGAAAGACGTGACTGCATGATGGATAGCGCGCCGCGCATCGGCTTCGATGCGCGGCGCGCTGCGTTTACCGGCCCGCGCCCGCGAGCTGGTTCGCGTCCGGGTCCGGGCGATACGGACGTTGCGCGACGAGCTCGGCGCCGGGCGGCGCGTACGACATCGACTTGCGCAATGCCGCGAGCGTACCGTCGCGCTGCGCCTGTTCGAGTTCCGCGCGGACTTCGGCGCGCGTGCGGGTGCTGTTGCCGTGCCACGACGCGTCGCCGTAGCCGCCAGCAGGACCGATCCCGCCGTCCGCGAACGCCGGCGCGGCAATGGTGAGCGCGACGGCTGCGAGGGCGAGAAGACTGCTGCGTTTCATGATGTGACTCCTGTCGATTCGATGCGCACGCCGGAAACGGTGCGCGACAGGTTGTACTTTAGGTGCGTGCGCAACGGCGATAAATGGCGATGTCGCGAATTGAATTATCGCGAGGATGGAACAATCGGAGTCCGTGACGCCGGCAGGGTTTTGCTCTGACGGACGCGAGCGGCTTGTCGTGGCGGTGCGTGGTGGTGCGCGGCGACGCGCGGTCGCGGTGCGTTCGACCGAGCGGATGCGTCGATCGAGCATGAGAGCGTCACGCGTTGATCGTGGTGTTCGGCGCGATTCGGATCGGCGTGCCGTCGGGTTTTTCGCGCAGGTTTTTCGAGGCCGACGAGATGAGAAAGCAACGCCGCGCGGCACGCGCTGCGTCGAATGGTGAACGGACGAAATGCGGCGACATGGAACGCGCAAATCGAATGCGCACGTCGTTCGAACGCGGCGCATCGCGTTCACGTCGCATCGATGCCGCGTAACGCGTGTGCTCCGGTCGAGCGATAGCGTACCGGAACTCGTGTGCTGATCGCATCGATGATGCGCATTTCGCAAGCAATCGATGAGATGGCGCAAGTGGTCGAGTCTGTGCGATCCGTGCGATGCAGCGCGACAAGCGACAAGCGACGACCGCGCATCGACGCGCTTCACCGGCAGGTCCACCGAATGCGCTTCCGTAGCAGCACGATCAAGCGCCGCGCGAGCGAGAAGTCCGCCGCTCGCTCGCCGCCGTAGCGTGTCGATTGGTTGCAGGCTGCGGGGTGCGCGAACATAACGGCGTCGGCGCGTCGAATGCGCTGGAAGGAAAGCGCGTTGCGCATGACGCCGGCAAGCCGGCGGACGATGCGCATCCTGCCGTGTGCGTTCCCGAAGACTCGCGAGGAAAGCCGAGGCACCGATTGCAGCGGCAAAGCGAGCCGCTTTTAATTGAGCGACTTCTTAAAAAAGAAGGCGGAAAAGTGAATTGCGTACGCCACGATTTCGCGGCGTACGCGTGCTGCGGTCGGGAAGCACGCGCTGCGAACAGCCTTGTGCGATGTGCCTCTTCGTCCTCGGCAAACCAAACGTCCGACGTACGCGCGCCGCGGCCACGCGCCCGGATTACGCAACCAACCGCTCAAGCCACCCACTCGTTCAACACCGGCGTGTCGAGCGAAGGCGCGCGCTCGGCGTCCTCGAAGGTGCGCTTGCTGCAGGTCGCGTCGAGCCCCTTGCGGCCGCTCAGCAACGGGCAGCGGTCGAAGATCTCGGCGATCCAGTCGACGAATACGCGCACCTTCGGCGACAGATGCCGGCTGTGCGGATAGACGACCGAAATCGGCATCGGCAGCGGCTTGTAGCCCGGCAGCACTTCCTTCAGCGTGCCGTCGCGCAATTGCGGCAGCACCATGAAGAGCGGCGGCTGGATCAGCCCGAAGCCTTCGATCCCGCAAGTCACGTACGCGTCCGCGTCGTTGACCGACACGAGGCCGTTCATCTTCACCTCGACTTCCTTGCCGTCGATCAGGAACGCCCAGTCGATCGTGCGCCCGGTGCGGCTCGAGAAGTAGTTGACCGCCTTGTGCTGCGCGAGCGCCTCGATTGTTTGCGGCTCGCCGTACTTCTCGAGATACGCGGGCGACGCGACCGTCGTGCCCTCGAACAGCCCGACTCGCCGCGCGACGAGCGACGAATCCTGCAGCGCGCCGACGCGGATCACGCAGTCGATGCCTTCCTGCAGCAGATCGACCGGCCGGTCCGACAGGCCGAGCTGCAGGTCGATATCCGGAAAGCGCGTATGGAATTCGCACAAAGAAGGGATCACGATCAGGCGTCCGATCGAGCCCGGCATGTCGACCCGCAGCTTGCCGTGCGGTTTTCGGTTGTTGATCTGGAAGCTCGCTTCGGTTTCCTCGACGTCCGCGAGGATGCGCACGCAGCGCTCGTAGTACGCGGCGCCGTCGGGCGTGAGCGACAGGCGGCGCGTCGTCCGGTGCATCAGCCGCACGCCGAGGAATGCTTCCAGATTCTGGATGATCGTCGTCACCGACGCGCGCGGCAGGCCGAGCGTCTCGGCCGCTTTGGTAAAGCTGTTCGTATCGACGACGCGCGTAAACACCTGCATGGCCTGCAATCGGTCCATTACTCTACCTCCGCGGTATCTGAACCCCGAACAAATACAGGCCGCGACACCGGATAAGGCGACGCAGCCGACGATTGTTCAGGGGGCGTGAATTGTGTTGCCGGATTATAGGCATTTATCCCGATGTCTGCCGGACCCAGAATGCGATCCATCCCGTAATGGACGCGCAACGCCGCGCACGACACGTCATGGACGCATTCGATTTCCGCAGCCAAATTCCCCGCGCGAGCGCAGACGCCGCTCGCGCGCGGCCGGCGCTCGCGGTGTCGGATGTCGTGATCGGCGGCTACGCGCAAGACATCGTGCTGCGTCTATATCGGCGCCCCGACAAGTCCGCGTTGCCTGTAGTGCTTTATTTCCACGGCGGCGGTTTCGTGCGCGGCTCGCTCGACGACGCCGACCAAGCCGCGCGCCATCTCGCCGAGCACGTGCCGGCGCTCGTCGTGTCGGTCGATTATTCGCTCGCGCCGCAGCATCCGTTTCCAGCCGCGCCGGAAGACGCGTATTGCGCGGCGCGCTGGGCCGAAGCCCGCGCGCGCGCGTTCGGCGGCAATCCGCGCAAGATCGGCGTCGCGGGGCACGACGCGGGCGGCCAGCTCGCGAACTGTCTCGCGTTCATCGCGCGCGACCGCGGCGAGATTCGCATCGCCGCGCAGGCGCTGATCGGCCCGATGCTCGATCCGAGCCTCACGCGTCTCGCCGACGCGGCGCGCCTCGCTTCGTCCGACGTTACCGCGCAGGAGTGCGCTGCGTGCTATCGCGCGTACTTGCCGCAGCCGTCGCAGCGGATGCATCCGTACGCGGCGCCGCTCGAATCGGTGCGCCTCGCGGGGCTGCCGCCGACGCTCGTCGCGACCGCGCAGAACGACGTGCTGCACGTCGAGGCGGAGAAGTACGCGAGCTGTCTGATCGAGGCGGGCGTGCCGACGCAGGTGGTCCGCTATCGAGACATCTCGCACGCGACGCTCTCCGGCCACGCGCCTGCGCTCGAAGAGGCGACGCGGTTCTTCCAATGCCGTTTCAGCGCGGGTTTGCCGGGCTGAAGCCGTTTCATCCGAATCCAGAACAACCGACAACTTGGGGGTTTTTTCATGGCTATCTTGCGTACTTCCCGTTCGCGGATCGCGGCCGCGACGCTTGCGGCCGTCGTCATCGCGGGCCTTGGCGCGTTCGGCGCGATCCGCGTGAACGCGAGCGCTCCGGACAAGTCGGCGGCGCCGCTGCCGGAGGTCGACGTCGCGAACGTGCTGTCGAGGACGATCACCGACTGGCAGTCCTACTCGGGACGCCTCGAGGCGGTCGAGAAAGTCGACGTGCGTCCGCTCGTGTCGGGCACGATCGTGTCGGTGAACTTCAAGGACGGCGCGCTCGTGAAGAAGGGCGACGTGCTGTTCGTGATCGATCCGCGTCCGTATCAAGCCGAACTCGATCGCGCGGCCGCGCAGCTCGCCGCCGCGCAGGCGCGCAGCGGCTACGCGCAGAGCGACTGGCAGCGCGCGCAGCGCCTGATCGGCGACAACGCGATCGCGAAGCGCGACTACGACGAGAAGCAGAACGCCGCGCGCGAGGCGTTTGCGAACCTGAAGGCGGCCGATGCCGCGCTCGAGACCGCGCGGATCAACCTCGGCTACACGAAGATCACGGCGCCCGTGTCGGGCCGCGTGTCGCGTGCGGAGATCACACTCGGCAACGTCGTGTCGGCGGGCGCGTCGGCCGCGCCGCTGACGACGCTGGTTTCGGTGTCGCCGATCTACGCGTCGTTCGACGCGGACGAGCAGACCTACCTGCAATACATCGGCGGCGCGAAGGACGGCCGCAAGGTGCCCGTCGAGCTCGGCCTCGCGAATGAGAGCGGCTATTCGCGGCAGGGCGTGATCGATTCGGTCGACAACCGGCTCGACACGTCGTCCGGCACGATCCGCGTGCGCGCGCGCTTCGACAATCAGGACGGCGCGCTCGTCCCCGGCCTCTATGCGCGCGTGAAGGTGGGCGGCAGCGCGCCGCATCCGGCGCTCCTCATCGACGACGCGGCGATCAACACCGACCAGGACAAGAAGTTCGTGTTCGTCGTCGATCCGCAGGGCCGCGTGTCGTATCGCGAAGTGCAGCTCGGCTCGCAGCACGGCAATCAGCGCGTGATCGTCGGCGGCTTGTCGGCGGGCGACCGGATCGTCGTGAACGGCACGCAGCGCGTGCGTCCGGGCGAGCAGGTGAAGCCGCATCTCGTGCCGATGACGGGCGGCGACGACGCGGCCGCGACGGCTGCCGCGCCGGTCGCGGGCGGCGTGCAGCGTCCGCAGGGCGCGCCAGGCAACGCGCGCGCGTGACGGGCGGCCGTCCAGGCAAGCCCGCCGCGCAAGCGCGCTCAATCAGACAGAGCCTTTCATGAACATATCGAAATTCTTCATCGATCGACCGATCTTTGCAGGGGTGCTGTCGGTCGTCATCCTGCTCGCCGGGATGATCGCGATGTTCCTGCTGCCGATTTCCGAGTATCCGGAAGTCGTGCCGCCGTCCGTGATCGTCAAGGCGCAATACCCGGGCGCGAACCCGAAGGTGATCGCCGAGGCGGTCGCGTCGCCGCTCGAGGAACAGATCAACGGCGTCGAGGACATGCTGTACATGCAGTCGCAGGCGAACAGCGACGGCAACATGACGATCACCGTCACGTTCAAGCTCGGCACCGATCCGGACAAGGCCACGCAGCTCGTGCAGAACCGCGTGAACCAGGCGCTGCCGCGCCTGCCGGAAGACGTGCAGCGGCTCGGGATCACGACGGTCAAGAGCTCGCCGACGCTGACGATGGTCGTGCACCTGATCTCGCCCGACAACCGCTACGACATGACGTATCTGCGCAACTACGCGCTCATCAACGTGAAGGATCGGCTGTCGCGCATTCAGGGCGTGGGCCAGGTGCAGCTGTGGGGTTCGGGCGACTACGCGATGCGCGTGTGGCTCGATCCGCAGAAGGTCGCGCAGCGCAATTTGACGGCCGACGATGTCGTGCGCGCGATCCGCGAGCAGAACGTGCAGGTCGCGGCGGGCGTGATCGGCGCGTCGCCGACGTTGCCCGGCACGCCGCTGCAGTTGTCGGTGAACGCGCGCGGCCGTCTGCAGAGCGAAGAAGAGTTCGGCGACATCGTCGTGAAGACCGCGCCGGACGGCGGCGTCACGCATCTGCGCGACATCGCGCGGATCGAGCTCGACGCGTCCGAGTACGGGCTGCGTTCGCTGCTCGACAACAAGCCGGCCGTCGCGATGGCGATCAACCAGTCGCCAGGCGCGAACTCGCTCGCGATTTCCGACGAAGTGCGCAAGACGATGGCCGAGCTGAAGCAGGACTTCCCGGCGGGCGTCGACTACAAGATCGTCTACGACCCGACGCAGTTCGTGCGCTCGTCGATCAAGGCGGTCGTCCATACGCTGCTCGAAGCGATCGCGCTCGTCGTGATCGTCGTGATCGTGTTCCTGCAGACCTGGCGCGCATCGATCATTCCGCTGATCGCGGTGCCGGTGTCGATCGTCGGCACGTTCTCGCTCCTGCTGCTGTTCGGGTATTCGATCAACGCGCTGTCGCTGTTCGGGATGGTGCTCGCGATCGGGATCGTCGTCGACGATGCGATCGTCGTCGTCGAGAACGTCGAGCGGAACATCGAGAACGGGCTCACCGCGCGCGCGGCCACCTACAAGGCGATGCAGGAAGTGAGCGGGCCGATCATCGCGATCGCGCTCACGCTCGTCGCGGTGTTCGTGCCGCTCGCGTTCATGTCGGGCCTGACCGGCCAGTTCTACAAGCAGTTCGCGATGACGATCGCGATCTCGACGGTGATCTCGGCGTTCAACTCGCTGACGCTGTCGCCCGCGCTGTCGGCGATCCTGCTGAAGGGGCACGGCGAGAAGGAAGACGGGTTGACGCGCGTGATGAATCGCGTGCTCGGCGGCTTCTTCAAGGGCTTCAACAAGGTGTTCCATCGCGGCGCGGAGCACTACGGCCGCGGCGTGCGCGGCGTGCTGTCGAGAAAGGCGGCGATGCTCGGCGTGTATCTCGCGCTCGTCGCCGCGACCTTGATGATCTCGAAGATCGTGCCGGGCGGCTTCGTGCCAGCGCAGGACAAGGAGTATCTGATCGCGTTCGCGCAACTGCCGAACGGCGCGTCGCTCGACCGCACCGAGAAGGTGATTCGCGACATGGGCGCGATCGCGCTGAAGCAGCCGGGCGTCGAGAGCGCGGTCGCGTTTCCGGGGCTGTCCGTGAACGGCTTCACGAACAGCTCGAGCGCGGGCATCGTGTTCGTCACGCTCAAGCCGTTCGATCAGCGCCACGGCAAGGCGCTGTCGGCGGGCGCGATCGCGGGCGCGCTGAACCAGCGGTATTCGGCGATGAAGGATTCGTTCGTCGCGGTGTTCCCGCCGCCGCCCGTGCTGGGCCTCGGGACGCTCGGCGGCTTCAAGATGCAGATCGAGGATCGCGGCGCGGTCGGCTACGCACGGCTTGCGGATGCGACGAACGATTTCATCAAGCGCGCGCAGCAGGCGCCGGAACTGGGCCCGCTCTTCACGAGCTACCAGATCAACGTGCCGCAGCTCAACGTCGATCTCGATCGCGTGAAGGCGAAGCAGCTGGGCGTGAACGTGACCGACGTGTTCGATACGATGCAGATCTATCTCGGCTCGCTGTACGTGAACGACTTCAACCGGTTCGGCCGCGTCTATCAGGTGCGCGTGCAGGCCGATGCGCCGTTCCGCCAGCGCGCGGACGACATCCTGCAACTGAAGACGCGCAACGCGGCGGGCGAGATGGTGCCGCTGTCGTCGCTGGTGACGGTATCGCCGACGTTCGGTCCGGAGATGGTCGTGCGCTACAACGCGTACACGGCGGCCGACGTGAACGGCGGCCCCGCGCCCGGCTACTCGTCGGGACAGGCGCAGGCGGCGATCGAGCGGATCGCGGCGCAGACGCTGCCGCGCGGCGTGAAGTTCGAGTGGACGGACCTCACGTATCAGCAGATTCTGGCCGGCGACTCGGCGATCTGGGTGTTCCCGATCAGCGTGCTGCTGGTGTTCCTCGTGCTCGCCGCGCTGTACGAGAGCCTGACGCTGCCGCTCGCGGTGATCCTGATCGTGCCGATGAGCATTCTGTCGGCGCTGACGGGCGTGTGGCTCACGCAGGGCGACAACAACATCTTCACGCAGATCGGCCTGATGGTGCTGGTGGGGCTGTCCGCGAAGAACGCGATCCTGATCGTGGAATTCGCACGGGAGCTCGAGCATGACGGCAAGACGCCGTTCGAGGCGGCGGTGGAGGCGAGCCGGCTGCGGCTGCGGCCGATCCTGATGACGTCGATCGCGTTCATCATGGGCGTGGTGCCGCTCGTGCTGTCGACGGGCGCGGGCGCGGAGATGCGGCATGCGATGGGCGTCGCGGTGTTCTTCGGGATGCTCGGCGTGACGCTGTTCGGCCTGATGCTGACGCCGGTGTTCTACGTGGTGCTGCGCACGCTCGCGGGCGGCAAGATTCACGTCGCGCAGAAGGATTCGGCGGGCTATGGTCTGCCGGCTCCGGACGCTTGAGGATAGAAAGATGAACAAGACCAAGATCAACGACGGCTTCAAGCGTCTCGCGAAGATCGCGGCGGCGAGCGGCCTGCTCGTCGTGCTGCTCGCCGCGTGCGCGGTCGGGCCCGACTACAAGCGGCCGGACGTCGCGACGCCCGCCGCGTTCAAGGAAGCGCCGGCGCTGTCGCCGGGCGAGCAGGCCGGCACGTGGAAGACGGCCGAGCCCGCCGACGCCGCGCATCGCGGCGAATGGTGGCGGGCGTTCGGCGACCCGGTGCTCGACGCGCTCGAGGAGCAGGCGCTCGCCGCGAACCAGAACCTGAAGGCTGCGGCGGCGCGCGTCGAGCAGGCGCGTGCGGCGACCCGCGCCGCGCGTTCGCAGTGGTTTCCGCAAGTGGGCGTCGGTTTCGGGCCGACGCGCGAGGGGCTGTCGTCGGCGTCGCAGTTCCAGCCGCAGGGCGCCGGACCCACGACGGCGACGCTCTGGCGCGCGCAAGGCACGGTGTCGTACGAGGCGGACCTGTTCGGCCGCGTGAGCCGCAATGTCGAAGCGTCGCGCGCGGACGCCGCGCAGAGCGAGGCGCTGTTCCGCTCGGTGCAGCTCGCGCTGCAGGCGGACGTTGCGCAGAACTACTTCGAGCTGCGCCGGCTCGATTCCGACCAGGATCTGTACCGCCGCACGGTCGAGCTGCGCGAGGAAGCGCTGAAGCTCGTGCAGCGGCGCTTCAGCGAAGGCGACATCAGCGAGCTCGACGTGTCGCGCGCGAAGAACGAACTCGCGACCGCGCAGGCGGACGCGGTCGGCGTCGCGCGGCGGCGCGCGGTGTCCGAGCATGCGCTCGCGATCCTGCTCGGCAAGGCGCCTGCGGATTTCTCGTTCAAGGAGACGCCGATCGCGCCGGTCGCGGTGCGGGTGCCGGCGGGGCTGCCGTCGGCGCTGCTCGAGCGGCGGCCGGACATCGCGGCCGCCGAGCGCGCTATGATGGCCGCGAACGCGCGCGTCGGCCTCGCGAAGTCCGCTTACTTCCCGAAGCTCGATATCACGGGCGCGTTCGGCTATGAAGCGGCGACGCTCGGCAACCTGTTCCTGTGGTCGAGTCGCACGTTCCTGCTCGGACCGTTCGCGGGCGCCGCGCTCACGCTGCCGATCTTCGATGGCGGGCGGCGGAGCGCGGGCGTTGCGCAGGCGCGCGCGAAGTACGACGAAGAAGTCGCAAACTACCGGCAGCAGGTGCTCGTCGCGTTCCGCGAAGTCGAGGACAACCTCGCCGATCTGCGTCTGCTCGACGACCAGATCCACGCGCAGAACGATGCGGTCAACGCGTCGCGGCGCGCGGCGACGCTGTCGCGCACGCAGTATCAGGAAGGCGCGGTCAGCTATCTCGACGTGATCGACAGCGAGCGCTCGGTGCTCGAGTCGCAGTTGCAATCGAATCAGTTGACGGGCACGCAGGCGGTATCGACGGTCAACCTGATTCGTGCGCTCGGCGGCGGCTGGGGGGCGGACGTGGCCGTCGGTGCGCGCGAGCCGGCGCGGCAGGACGTGGCGGCGCGTTGACGAGGGCGCGGCGGCTCCAGGTCGCGAGCCGCCGTTGCGCCGATGCGCGCGTGTTGCGCGTGGCCGCGCGTGCGTTGCTCGAAAGCCCGAGAGGTCGAGCGTCCGAACGTCGGGAATGCTGATGACGCTCGCGAACCTGAGCGTCCAAAAGCTCGAATGTCCGAGCGCCGAAACGTTCGAGAGCCGAAGAGCCTGAGAGCCGCGCGAACGCGACGGGCGTGCAGTTCCGGCGTCCGTCGCGTGACGGGTGGCATTCGGAATGAACGTCGGAAAGGGTGGCAGGGGGGCCGTCGTTATGCGCCGACGGCACACGAAAGACGATCCGGGCCGAACCGATCCGACCGCGAGCGGCATCGCGAATTCTGTTTCGCACCGCGCGGTCTCGACTTACACTTGGCAGCGGCGCAGCGAAACGCGTTGTAATCGTTTCGTTGCGCCGCTGGTTCGACAATAAAAAGCGCAGTCCCAGCATGGGGCGACAGGGACTGCGTAACCGCCTGCATCCGAGGGCCAGAAATACTCGCAGACGGAACTACAATCGCGCGAGCGATGTCATGCGAGGCGGCCGCCGTGCGTGCCCGTGCACGCACGGCGTGCTGCACCCACCGAACCGCCGAGCATCACGCTCGCCAATACTCTCCTGCATCGGGCCGGCGTATCGCGCCGACCATCGAACTTCCGGCAGCCATCGCCGTACCGATTTCATTCCGCGCGCCGGCATCCGCCGGCGCGAACGACAGCCTTCAGACGCGCGACACGTGCGCCGCGGTGTCCGCAAGCTCGGGCGCCACGCCGGACACGCGGCTCGCGAGCGTCGTCGCGACGGTGCTCGCGTAGACGTTCAGCGCGGTGCGGCCCATGTCGAAGAACGCATCGACGCCGAGAATCAGCAGCACGGCGTCGGCAGGCAGCCCGATCGCGGCGAGGATCACCGTGATCGCGACGACCGCGCCCGACGGCACGTTCGCGGCGCCGTCGATCGTGATGATCGTCAGGATCGCGATCGTGATCATCAGCGGCCAGCTCCATGCGAGTTGGTACGCGTCCGCGAGATAGCAGACCGCGAGCACCGTGTAGAGCACCGCGCCTTCGCGATTGAAGATGTACGACAGCGGCAGCACGGTCGACGCGACCGACGACGGCACGCCCATCTCCGTCAGCTTCTTCAGATGCACGGGAAACGTGATTTCGGACGAGCGCGTCGTGAAGCCGAGGATCAGCGGCTCGCTGACCTTGCGGACGACCGCGCGCGGCGAGTGGCCGGCGAGCTTGACGATCAGCGTGAGCCACACGGCGAGGATCGCCATGCCGAGATACGCGATGCCGAGCAGCTTCGCGAGCGGCGTCATCGCGGCAAGCCCTTTCGACGACAGCAGCACTGCGATCGCAGCAAAGATCGCAATCGGGGACAGCGACACCACCCACTCCGTCATCTTGAAGAATGCGGCGAGCATCGATTCGCAGACGGCGACGAACGGCGCCGCGCGATCCTGGACGGCCGCGAGCGCGCAGCCGAGCAGCACGCCGAACACGAGCACCGGCAGCGAGTTGCCGGCCGCGAGCGCGCCGACGATGTTCGACGGGATCATGTCGGTCAGGAACTTCATCCAGTCGATGCCGCTCGCGAGGTTCGCCGGCATCGACGCCGTCAGCACATGGCTCGCGCCGATGCCGGGCCGGAACAGCCAGTTGAGCGCGAGGCCGAGCGACGCGGCGATCACCGTCATCAGCACGAAGAACACGAGGCTGAACGCGGCCGTCTTGCCGAGCCGGCCGCGCTGCGTGCCTGCGCGAAACGCGCCGAGCGTCACCGACAGCAGGATCAGCGGCAGCACGACCATCTTGATCGCGTGACCGAACAGCGTCGAGATGAACGCCAGATCGCGGCTCGCGGCGGGCGCGAACAGCCCGAAGACCGCGCCGAGCGCGAGGCCGAGAATCATCTGTAGCGGTAAAGGAATTTTTTTATTGGCCAGTGTCATATTGAGCTCGAATTAATCGGATTCTGTCCGAAGTACCGTCGATCACGTGATTCCACATCAGTCGCCGCGCCGATTCCGCGTCCTGCGCATCGATGGCCGCGTAAATCTCCAAATGTTCGAGCGTGCCGCGCCTGACCGTCGCGAAATCGTTTCGCGGCAGTTCGTTCAGCGCATGGGTTTGCGCGCGCAGCAGCTTGTATGTCGTAAATAGCCGATCGTTGCGTGCGGCCTTGAATATTTCGTCATGAAAGACCCAGCCGACTTTCTGCTCAGTCATGATGTCGGCGCTGTTTTCGTCGACGAGCCTGCGCATCTGCGCATGCGAGCGCGACAGGCCGTCCGTTGCGCCGCCGCGCGCCGCGAGGTACGCGGCGGCGCTCTCGAGCGCGAGGCGCAGTTCGTAGATTTCGCGCAGATCGTCGCGCGTCGGCTCGTTGACGAAGGTGCCGCTCTTGTCGACGATATTCACGAGCCCTTCGGAAGCGAGCAATTGCAATGCGCTGCGCACCGGCATTTGCCCGACGCCGAGCTCGTGAGCGAGGCCCCGGTGAGAGATTTTCTGCCCGGGCGACAATCGGCCGTCGAAGATCCGCGAACGGATTTCGTCATAGGCGCTTCCCGTATCGGACGAGATTTTCTCCATTTTCTGTGATCGCAGTTTGTTTGCTTGAAATTTAATGACGCGAGCAACATTGATTTAGATTAACCGCATTGGCTGAGGCGAACAACAAATATTTTTTTGAGAACGAAATCTTTCACGGATTTAGAATGAGTCAATCAATTTTTTCATAAACAGCCGATGTTCGTCGATCAACAGTCGTACTCCATCGTGACCGTGCCGGTTGCGTCCGTGTTGCCGCTCAGGGCCAGAATTCTGTTGGACGGAGACGAGAACGCGAGCCGCTTTCCGTGCGACGACCATGATGTGACGCTCCATCAGGCGGCTCGGACATCGGACGGGATCGTCGCGGTCGCGACGATCTGCCGGCAAGCGTTTCGCGATTTCCCCGCGGATAGCGCGTGGCGGCTGCGGGGCGTGGCCGTCGAGCCGTTCATGCAGGGGCACGGCGTCGGCACGCGGCTGATGCACGCGTGCATCGAGTACGCGCGGCGGCAGAACGGAAAAGTCGTGTGGTGCACCGCGCGCGAATCGGCGCGCGGCTTCTACGAATCGCTCGGGTTCGTCGCGACGGGCGTGCCGTTCGCGATCGCCGGGCGCACCGACATGGTGTTCCACGAAATGTACCGGCTGCTGCCGAACGGCGCGTGACGGCCGTGCGAGCGCCGTCTCGCCGTGTGTCCCGTGTGCGATGAGCGGGCCGCCGACGTGCCTGTCGATTCGGGCGCGGCGCCAACGACGGCATGTGCGCGCCGCGCATCATTCGACGAAGCTAATGCATCGTGCATCGGACGATTCGCGTTCCGAAACATATTCGTCGGCCGTCTCGTCCGCGTCAATAAGGCAGCACGCCGCGCCACAGCCATGCGGCGACGATCGACGCAGGCACGCCCAATGTCATCAGCGCGCCCGCGAGCGGCGGATCGAGTTTCTTGTCGATCGCGATGAGCCCCGCGATGATCATCGGCGGCATCGTGGCCTGCAAGAGCGCGACGGCGAGCGGCACCCCCTGCTGAGCGAAGACGCAAAGACCGCAAGCGAGCACGATCGCCGGCACGACGAGCAGCTTGAAGCCGAGGCCCACAGCGAAATTCCGGGCGGCGCCGCGCGCGCTGCGCAAGCTGAAGCTCGCGCCCACCGAGATCATCGCGATCGGCGTGAGCGTTGCGCCGAGCGCGGTCAGCACATCTTCGACGACAGGCGGAAACGGCACCGGCCGCAGCAATAACGCGAGCGCCATCGCCTGAATCGGCCGGTAGCCGGCGAGCTGCCGCGCGACGCCGCGCCAGCGGGTCACGCTGCCCGCATACAGATCGGCGGCGACGAGACCCGCCGTGCACATCACGATGAAGTTCGCCTGATCGACGACGAGCGCGTGGCCGACCGCCGCGCTTCCGATGAGCGCCTGCACGACCGGCACGCCGACGATCGACGTGTTGCTCGTGCCGCAGACGAGCGTGAGGCAGCCGATGGTCGCCTTGCCGAGGCGAAGCAGCGCGCCCGCGATGAGCGCGAGCGCCGCAGTCGCCGCGAATACGATGACGGGCGTCGCGAAGAGCCACAGCACGTCCGCGCTGAATGCGATCTTGTGCAGATGCTGCAGCACGAGCGCGGGCAATGAAATCTGGATGACGAAGAAGTTGAGGCTGGCCGGGAAGTTGTCCGGCAGGCGCTTGCTCCGCGCGAGCGCGGCGCCCGCGAACAGGCAGGCGAGAACGAGAATCAACGAAGCCATCGATCGGCGCTTGTACGAATCGGATGCCGGATGGCTCGGTGGGCCGTCCGTGCGGGTTGCGGGTGTCGAAAAACCGGCGCGGGACCGGGACAGATGCGCTTGCGGCGCGCACGTTGCATCGTGTGCCTTCGCGGCGCGCGCCCGCCGGACTATAACCCGACGGGCGGCTCGATGCGAGGGTATGCGAGAAACGGACGCGAGATATGCCCGGCATGCGCTCGCGATGCAAGCGACGCGCATGCGGCGCCGTACCGCGCAATCGGCTGCCGTGCGCCGTGCGCGGCGAGCCGCTGCGCATCGTCAGGCAGCGGCCTGCGCGTCGCCGGACGGCTCGCCGCAGACGCTCGCGCACCGTTCGATCACGGGCGCAAGCCATGCCCGCGCGGTGTCCGGCAGATACGCGTCCTCGATCGTGAACGCGCCGTCCGCGAGCATCCGCGCGCAGGTCGAGCGCTGGATCTTGCCGCTCGACGTCGTATGAATCTCGCCCTTCTTCACGCGGATCACGCCGCTCAGCGTCAGCTGGCACGCGTCCCAGACTTCGCGGCCGATCTCCGGCGCGAGCGCCGCGAGATCGAACCGGCCGGTCGCCTCCAGCACGACGACGACCCCCGCCTGCTCGTCGCGCTCGACCATGATCGCGGCGAGCCGGTTCGCGCGGATCTGATCGGACACGTTCAGCACCGCGCCTTCGATGTCCTGCGGATAGTAGTTGACGCCGTTCAGGATGATCAGGTCCTTGATGCGCCCCGAGATGAACAGGTGGCCTCGGTCGTCGACGAAGCCGAGGTCGCCCGTGCGCAGCATGCCGTGCGGAAACGCGTCGGAGCGGTATGCGCGGAACGTCGCGTCGGTTGCGTCCGGGCGGCCGAAGTAGCCATGGCAGACGCTGTCGCTCGCGACGCAAATCTCGCCGATCGCGCCCGCCCGCCGCGGATCGCCCGTCGCCGGGTCGACGATGCGGATCGCCTGATGCGCGTGGGCGAGCGCGCCGACCGATACGACGTCGATCGAGCGGCCGTCGCCGTGCAGCGGCTCGAAGCGTCCATCGGCGAGCGCCGCGTAGTCGGCGCGCCGCATGACGACGGGTGCGCCGACCTGCTTCGACGTTGCGACAAGCGTCAGCTCCGCGAGTCCGTAGCATGGCGCGAAAGCGTCGTAGCGGAAGCCGGCGGACGCGAACGCATCGGCGAATTCGCGCATCGTCCGCGGCCGCACCGGCTCCGCTCCGTTGAATGCATGCTCCCACGTCGACAGATCGAGCCGCGCGAGATCCATCCGGCTCGCGCGGCGCCGGCACAGCTCGTAGCCGAAGTTCGGCGCGCCGCTACAGGTCGCGCCGTAGTCGGACACCGCGTGGAGCCAGCGCGCCGGATGCTGCAGGAAGTCCTGCGGCGACATGAACACAGCGGGCCGTCCCGCGTAGATCGGCTGCAGAATGCTGCAAATAAGCCCCATGTCGTGATAGTGCGGCAGCCACGAGACCATCAGCCAGCGCGCGCGGGCGCTCCCGCAGTGTTGATACAGCAGCCGCTCGTTCGCGAGCAGGTTGTCGTGGCCGACCATCACGCCCTTCGGATCGGACGTCGAGCCGGACGTGTACTGCAGGAACGCGATGCTGTCGGGCGCGACGGCGGGCAGGTCGGGCGAAGCGTCGCCGATGCCGTCGGGGATCGCGTCGACTTCGCGGCACGGCGGTGCGACGACGCCCGCCGCGCACAGTTCGGCGAGCACGGCGTCCATTTCGCCAGTGCCGCAGATCGCGAGCGACGGCGCGCAGTCGCGCGTGATCGAGATCAGCCGGCGCCGCTCCTTTTCGGTGTGCGGCGGCAGCGCCGGGACGGCCATCCGGCCTGCGTACAGGCAGCCGAAGAACGCCTCGATGAAATCGGCGGCCGACGGGAAAATCAGCAGCACGGGGTCGCCCGGACGGCCGTGCGTGACGATTTCGCGCGCGATCGCGAGTGCGCGACGATGCATGTCGCCATAGCGCATCACGCGGTCCGGCATACGGCCGAAGCCGAGATAACCGTACGCGAACTCGTCGGGCGTCGTCTCTGCGCGGAATCGCAGCACGTCGGCGAAGTTGGCCGCCGGCGCGAGCGGCGGCGGCGCGCTCAGCGATCGGCAGGCGGCGAGGGCGGATTGGATGGATGACATGTCGGATCGGTCCTCTTCAAAGTGATGCGGGTTGCTCGTACCGGATGGCGTCGACGAGTTTCGTCAGGAAGCGGCGCCCGGGGCCGAGCTCGTCCCATTCGTCGACGCCCGAGCGCAGCATGAAGCGGATGCTGTCGCGCCAGCGCACGGGCTGGTCGAGCTGCTCGACGAGATAGTCGGCCGGCGTGCCGGGCGCCTGATAGATGCGCGCGGTCACGTTCGACACGACGGGCCGCGCCGGCTCGGCGAGCGCGAAGTGTGCGAGGAACGCGTCGAACTCGGGCTTGAGCGGCGTCATGCAGCGCGAGTGGAACGCGCCGCTTACCTTCAGCGGGTGGACGGTGACGTCGCCGCATGCGTCGAGCATGCGCGTCGCGTCGGCGACCGATGCGGCCGGCCCCGCGATCACGGTCTGCTCGGCGCTGTTGAAGTTCGCGAGATCGACGTCGTCGAAGCCGAACGCGCGCAGGCGGCGGCCGAGCTCAGCGGCGGTCACGCCGACGACCGCCGCCATCGCGCCGCCGTTGACCGACGCGAACAGCTCGCCGCGCCGCTTGACGATCTCGAGCCCGGTGCGGAAGTCGAATACGCCCGCCGCGAGGAGCGCGCTGTATTCGCCGAGACTGTGTCCGGCGAGCCAGACGTTCGCGTCGTCGTGCGTTTCGCGCCACGCGGCGAGCTGCAGCGCGTTGACGACGAAGATCGCGGGCTGCGCATAGCGGGTGTCGGCGAGCAGGCCGTCGGGATCGTCGATGCAAAGACGCGCAACCGATAGGCCCATCGCATCGTCCGCCGCTCCGACGATTTCCGGATACCGTTCGAAGAGACCCGCGCCCATGCCCGCGGCCTGTGAGCCCTGCCCAGGAAAAATCAATGCCTTCATTTACCCTCCTGCGAACATGTAGCCGCCGATGCCGAGCGCGACGAGCATTGCGATCGCGACGACTCCGCCGAGCTTGTGCTGAACGCGGTCGATGCGCTCCCATGCGGCGTAGTCGCCGTGCGCCGCATGGCGCCTGCGCCGGACGACGATCCACACGCACACCGCGTTCAATGCGATCGCGAGCGTGCCGAACGCGACCTTCGTTAGCAGCAGCGGCGTCGGCGCGCGATGCGCGAGCAGGATCGCGCCGGTGACGAGCACGATCGTGAACGCGGGGATTTCGACGTACTTGTCGGTGGTCCAGTGCAGCTTCGAGATAAACGCGCGTTGCTCCGGACTCCGATCGATCGCGTGCTCGAAGATGCCTTCTACGATCACGCAGCTCATCCACGCGGCGACGAAAATCAGATGCAGGAACAGTACGAGCTTCATGGCGTCCTTCATGTTCGGTCGATGTCGTTCGACGAAAAAAGTGCGATGCGCGGCGCCGGGCGTCACGCCGAGGCCCGCACGCGCTGCGTCGCGAAATGCTCGAGCAGCCGGCGGCGGAGTATCTTGCGCGTCGGCCCTTTCGGCAGCTCGGGCAGATCGTCGAGCTCGTGGAGCAGCACGACGTGGCGCGGGCACTTGTAGTGCGCGATGCGGCCTTCGCACAGGCGGCGGACGTCGTCCTTGCCGAGCGTCGACGACGGCTTCAGCTTCACGTACACGCACACCTCCTGCCCGAGAATCGGATCGGGCACGCCGAGCGCCGCACATTCGACGACGTCGTCGCAGCCGTGCAGCACGTTCTCGATCTCGGCCGGATAGATGTTCTCGCCGCCCTTGATGATGAGATCGTCGACGCGTGTCGCGAAGAAGAAGTGGCCTTCGTCGTCGCGATAACCGTAGTCGCCCGTGTGTAGCCAGCCGTCGCGAAAGCGTTCGGCGCTGAGTTCGGGGCGCGCGTGATAGCGCGTCGCGACGTTGTCGCCGCGGATCAGGATCTCGCCCGTCTCGCCCGCCGCGACGGGGCGGCCGTCGGCGTCGACGATCCGCAGCTCGTTGCATGGCAGCGCGACGCCGATCGATCCGAAGTGCCGGCGCTCGGCGGGATGGCGGTTCATCGTCGCGAACGACGTCGTCTCGGTGAGCCCGAAGCCTTCGAACACCGGCACGCGGTATTCGCTCTCGAAGCGGTTGCGCACCTCATCGAGCAGCACCTGGCCGCCGCAGACGATGCCGCGCAGCGTATCGTCGGTGCGCTTCAGTCCGTATTCGAGGAACGCGGACAGGAACGCGGGCATCACGCTCGTCCAGTTCACGCGGTATGTGTCGATCAGCTTCCAGAACGACGGCAGCGCCGATTTGCCTTCGAGGATCACCGAGCTGCCGCCCGCGATCAGCGGCGACAGCAGCGTGATCACTTGGCCGTTGTTGTGGAAGAGCGGCAGGATGCACATCGTGCGCGCGCCGGGCTCGAACGCGAACCAGTCGACGAGCGCGCGCGCGTCGGACAACAGGTTCCGGTGCGACAGCACGACGCCCTTCGGGTGGCCCGTCGTGCCGGACGTGTAGAGAATGCTCGCGTCGTCGTTGGCTGACAGGCTCGGTTCCGGCGCGATCGATGCATGCTCGTGCTCGGCTGCCGCCGTCGCCGCGAGCGCTTCGAGGCCAAAGCCGGACGCGGCGTCGGCGCACGCGAGCGGCGCGCCGTCGTCGCCGAGCGCCGCGTGCACCGCGTCGCGCAGGCTCGTGAGCCGCCGGTCGAAGACGACGAGCTTCGCGCCGCTGTTGCGGACGATGTACGCGCATTCGGCCGCGCTGAGCGCCGGGTTGATCGGCACCGACACGACGCCGAGCCGATGCGCGCCGAAATAATACGCGAGGAACTCCGGGCCGTTCGGCAGCACGACCGACAACCGGTCGCCACGCCGCAGTCCGTGCGCGTGCAGCTTTTCGGCGGCCGCGCACGCGAGCCGGTCGAACGCGCGATACGTGTAGCTGCGGTCGTCCGCGGGGAAGAACAGGAAAGGTTCGTCGGGCAGCGCGTCGGCGCGCGCGCGCAGCAGCGCGCCGATCGTGTCGGGCGCGACGCCGGTCGCGTCCGCCGTCGCACCGGGCGTTGCGCTCGCGTGCGGCGCGTCGCCGCCCGCTTCGCGTTGCCGCTCGACGTAATGCAGCAGGCGCTCGAAGCTGTCGAGCCGGTAGGCTTCTTCGATGTCGATGTCGATGCCGAATTCGGCGGCGACCTTGCCGAGCAGCTGGACGTGCGCGAGCGACGACCATTCGGCGAGGTTCTGCATCGACACGCCGGGGCCGAACGGCGCGCTCGTGAAGATCCGGCTGCCGAGAGCGCTCAATTGTCGTGAAAGCGAAGACACGCTGGGGCTCCTTGTCATGTAATGGAAATCAACGGGACGCCGCGCCGAACAGCGCGAGCTCGCGGAACTGTCCGCGCAGACAGTGGTTCGAGCTCATCGACGAAGCATAGCCGCCCGCGTTCAACAGCGCGACGAAGTCGCCCGGCTCGACGGGCGGCAGGCTCATGTCGTTGCCCCACAGGTCGAGCGCCTCGTTGATGTTGCCGGCGAGGCACACCGATTGCGCGGCGCCCGGCCGGCGTATGCACGGCACGGGCTCGCACGGCAGGTCGTAGAACGCGGGCTCGATCGCGAGGTTGAAGCCGCCGTTCAGCCCGACGAAACGGCGATTGCGCTTGAGCTCGACATACGCGACGCGCAGCACGAGCATGCCGCCGTCCTTCGCGATGAAATCGCCGGGCTCGATCGCGATCGTCAGCGGGCGGCGGCCGAAGCGTGCGTGCACGGCCGCCCGCCAGCGCTCGAGGTCGAGCGGCCGGTCGGTCGCGCGATGGGGCAGGCCGAGCCCGCCGCCGAGATTGATGCCGCGCAGGCCGGGCACGCGTGCGGCGAACGCGTCGAGCGCGTCGAGCACGCGCTCGAACGACGCGAGTTGCGGGTCCAAGTAGCCGCAGCCCGCGTGGCAGTGCAGCCAGGTCACGGTCAGGCTGTGCCGCGCGGCGAGTTCGAGCGCCGCGCCGAACTGCTCCGCATAGATGCCGAACTTCGTGACGGTTGCGCCCGCATAACTGAGTCGCTCGCTGTCGCCGTAGCCGATGCCGACGCCGGGATTCACGCGGATGCCGATTTCGCGTCCGGGCGAGCGGCTGCCGAGCAGCGCGATCGCGCTCAGCGTGTCGCAGTTCACGTGCACGTCCGGCAGTGCGGCTAGGAGGGCCGCCTCGTCCGGCATCATCCCGTGCGCGGTATACGAGATGCGCTCGGGCGCGAAGCCGCAGGCGAGCGCTTCGCGCAATTCCTCGGGCGAGCACGCGTCGATGCCGAATATCGGCGAGCGCCGCAGCTCGGACAGGAGTGGCCGGAAGCGATTTGCCTTCATCGCGTAATGAATGCGGAAGTCGCCGTCTTGCAGGCCGCCGAGCGCGCCGCGCAGGCGCTCGACGTTGTCGACCGCGCGCTGCGGGTCGTACAGGAAGAGCGGCTCGGCGAATGCGGCGGCGAGTGCCGCGACGTTGCGTCCGCAGAAATGCAGGACGCCGTCGCGGTAGTGCAGCCGCTCGCGCGCCCACCAGTCGGCGGGCGGTGCGGCATGGGCGGGGGAGACAGCGTCGAGGTTCGCGTTCATCGGTGGACGGCCAGGTGAGTGGTTGAACGGGAGAAGAGCGGCGCGAGGTCGAGCGCCTGTGCGGTCGCCGCGAGCGCTTGCGGCGCTTTCGCGCGCGCGAGCACCGCGTCGGCGAGTGCGGACGGCGCGATGCGCAGCCGCGCACGCGAGCCGTTCCGTTCGACAGCGACGCCCGCTTGCGCGGCGAGCGCGTCGACAAACTCGACGGCCGGCTGATTGCCGTCCGTGCGCGCGTAATCGATCGCGATGGCCGGCAGCGCGGCTTGCCGCGCGGCGTGCGCGAACGCGAGCAGCGCGCCATGCTCGACCTGCTTGCCGAGCACCGTGCAGCTCAGCACGAATTCGGCGAGAACGGGCAGGCCGGCGTCGGCGCGCACGAGCGCGAAGCCGCTGCAGCCGTATTGGCCGAAGCGGTCGGCGACTGTCAGCGCGAGTCCGCTCGCATTGCGCTCGGCCGCGTCGAGCAGGTCGGCTTCGAGATACGGGCGGCCGCTCAGATGGAACGTCGCGGCCGTGTGGCTGAGGCGTGCGCTTTTGGCGAGCGCCGTTTCGTCGTCGAGCGGGACGCCCGTGATGCGCAGTTGCAGGCGTTCGAAGAAACGGGCGAGCGATGCGCTAGGAGCCGGGGCGCTCGGGGAGGCAGCGTCCCGGCTGCATGCGTCGGTCGGCGCTGCGTTGCGTATGTGTCCGGCAGCGGCGTCTGCGTTGACACGCGTGTGCGGCGCTGCTTCGTGCGGAGTCGCCGCAGCCGTTGCGTTCACGTCGGCGCTTGCGTTCGCGTTCGCGTCCGCATCGGCAACCGCGGCCGTTTGCGTGTGCGTGTGCGCGCCGGAGACTGCGCTTGCGTCCCGCTTCGCCGCGCCGCTGTCCGCACCGCCGCCGTCATGCAGCCGCGCGGCGATCCACTTTGCGAACGCCGCGAAGCACTCGATCGTCAACGGCACGTGGCCGAGCTTGTCCGCGACCGGATCGAACGGCTGCGCGATCGCACTCGCCGAGACGAAATCGGCCCAATCCAGCGCGCGCACGCCCGGCACCGATTGCAACGCGCATTCGAGTCGCCGGCACGTATCGGCGAGCGCCGCGCCTCGCGCGTCGAGCGCGGGCGACGGCAGCACGACGATGCACGGCGGCATCGCGCGGCTCGCGCTGAACGACGCGAGCGCGTCGAGCCATGCATCCGCGCGCTGCGTGAGCAGCGCGG
The DNA here is from genome assembly GCF_001522845.1 of Burkholderia sp. BDU5. Lineage (NCBI taxonomy): Bacteria > Pseudomonadati > Pseudomonadota > Betaproteobacteria > Burkholderiales > Burkholderiaceae > Burkholderia > Burkholderia sp. BDU5. Next base: position 36,074 of record NZ_LOWC01000130.1, read on the forward strand.
CAAGCGAATCCGGCGATTGCGCGCGATCGCTTGCCTCGTGCCGCACGAAATCGGCGAGCCGCACGAGCAGCAGCGTTTCGTCGCGCGCATGCTGCGGATCGGGCGCGAGCAGCGCTTGCAGCAATTGGTTGTAGCGCGTGAACGCGACGTCGTCGAAGCGCCGCGCGCGCAACAACGGATCGAGCGGCGATGCGGTGAACGTCGCGCCGACGAGCAGGCGGCGGGCGCTCATTGCGCGATCTCCGGCTCGGCGGCGGCCTCTGCCGATGCCGACTGATAGAGCCCGCCCGCCCGCTCGGCCGGGAACCGGAACGCCGCGCGGACCTCCGCATGCGTCACGTTGAGCGGCCGCTTCAGCACCGCGCGGCGTGCTTCGTCGAGCGACGCGTAGTCGTTCGTCGCATGCTCCTTCAGATACGCGGAGAAATCGCCGCTGTCGATCTGATCGAGCACGCGCGCGGCGAGCTCGCGCACGGCGGCGGGCAGCGTGCGGCCGCGCCAGCGGTGATAGCCGACCTGGCAGGTCGGCGAGCCCTGGAGCGCGACCACTTCGTCGAGTCCGATGTCCGCGCCGTCGAGCATCATCTTGCCCATCTCGCCGGAGCCGTAGACTTCGAGCAGCGCGGCCTTCGGATTGAAGCCGCGTTCGACGAGCACCTGAAACCCCGTTTCGACGAGATCGACGAGCGCGGGCGCGAGGAACTGCTCCTGGAACAGATCGAGGAACGTCTCCTGCCGGTGGCCGAGCGCCATCACGCCCGCGCGCGTGAAGCCCATCGCGTGCGCGATCGCGAGCACTCTGTCGCGCGCCCGGCCGGTGTGGTCCGCGACGATGTCGAAGTATGCGGGCGCGCCCTGGCCCGCGAGGTAATAGCGGCGGATCGGATCGCCGTACATGCGCGGCGCGAGCATCGCGAGATCGCGTCCCGCGAGCGAGCGGACGTCGCCCTGCACGAGCGAGTGCCCGTGCGCGACGCACAGGAGCGCGCCGTCGCGCAGGTTCGGCGCGATGTCGACGTCGAACACCGCGCCGTGCGCCTCGTCCGGAATCAGCAGCAGCACGATGTCCGCGTGCGCGACCGCTTCGGCGATGCCCGTCACGCGATGGCCCTCCGCTCGCGCGAGCTCGAAGTAGTGGTCGTCGATGTTGCCGACGCGCACCGAAACGCCGCTGTCGCGCAGATTCGCGGCGAATGCGCGGCCCTGGATGCCGTAGCCGATCACGCTGACAGCAAGGCCTTCGAGCGGCAGCAGCGAAGTGTGTTCGTCTTGATAGATGAGATCGTCCATGGAAATCACGTGTGGGAGTGAAAGGAGGAAAGTCGCTCACCGTCGTTCGGCTGGCCGGCGAGCGCGCGCAGGTCCGTGTCGTCGTCGAACATGCCGCGCAGGTAGCGGCGCAGCAGCGCGTCGTCGAACACGGGCACGACGATGCCGGCTTCCTCGAGCTCGCGATGTGTCGCCGTGCAGTCGTAGATGAACGTCGTTTCCTCGCGCTCGCGGGCGAGCTTCATGAGCTCGGCGTCGCTCATGTTCATCAACCATTGCACGACAGGCACGATCGATTGCACGTCGCCGCGTCGGTAGCGCACGCGCAGCTCGTCGATCCACGCGCGGTGCGTGAGCATGCGCATCGGCGTCGGCAACTGAGCGTTCATCATGTCGAACACCGTGCGCATCGGCGTGACCTGCATCGTCGACAGATGGAACACACGGCTGCCGTGCGGGTGCTTCGCGCCGAGATGCGCGAGCGCGCGCGCGACGTAGTCGACCGGCGTGATCACGAGGTCGTAGCGGAAGTCGTCGAACGCGGCGCCCATCAGCATGCAGCTCTTCAGCAGCCGATAGTAGGCCTGCAGCGGGTCGTAATGCCCGTGCCGCGCGTCGCCTGTCACGAGGCCGAGCCGGAACACGTTGCACGGCACGCCGCGCGCGGCCGCGAGATGCGTCAACTGCTCGCCGACCCACTTGCTCGTCGTGTAGCCCTGGTCGGAAGGGTGTTTTTCGTCGTCGATCGGCGCGGATTCGTCGAATATGTGCTTGCCGGTGCGCTCGCGCATGCTGAACACGGCGAGCGTCGACACGTAGTTGAACGTCTTCGGCCGGCCTTCGGTCGCGATGCGCAGCAGTTCGATCACGCCGTCGACGTTCGCGGCGCGCGCCATCTCGAACGATTCGAGATGGTTCATGCTGGTGCCGTTGTGATAGATCGCGTCGACTTCGGCGACGAGCCGCGCGCGATCGGCGTTCGACAAGCCGATACGCGGGCGGCCGAGATCGCCCGGCACGGCGATCACGCGCGCGTCGTCGCCGTCACGCCACAGCGACCAGCGCTCGAGCGTCGCGCGGATCCGCGCGAGGCCCTGCGTGGCGTCGGGCGAGCGCACGAGGCAGTAGATCGTCGCATCCGTGCGGTCGATCAGCTCGCGCAGCAGGTGACGGCCGACGAAGCCCGTCGCGCCCGTCAGCAGCAGCGCGCGCGGCGTGTCGGCGACGGGGGCGGGCAGCGGCGCGATGTCGCCGGGCAGCGCGGCCGCGCTCGCGAGGTCGACGTATGCCGGGCCGTCCGGCGCGTCGCGCATCCGCTCGGCGAGCCGGCGCACCGTCGGCGCCATGAAGATGTCCGCGACCGACAGCGTGACGCCGAATGCTTCGTTGATCTGATAGACGACGCCGATCGCGAGGATCGAATGGCCGCCGCAGTCGAAGAAGTTGTCATCGATGCCGAGATCGTCGAGCTTCAGCGCCGTTGCGAAGATCGGTGCGAGCGCCGCTTCGGTTTCGTTCGCCGGCGGCGCGTACGGCGCGCGGCGATCGCGCGCGTCGGCTGACGGCGCGGCGACGCGCTGCTCGGCATCGTCGCGGATCTGCGCGGCGAGCCGGTTCCACGCGTCGTCGAGCGGCATCGCCGCGTGCTGGAACGCGGTGCGTGCGATATAGCTCGCGAGCGCCGCGTAGTACTCGCTCGTGAACGGCACGTGGCCGGCGGCGTCCGCGTGCGGATCGAACACGTCGGCGACCGGATAGATCGCGGCGACGTCGCGCCAGTGCGCAACCGTCACGGCCGGCAGATCCGCGAGCGCCGCGGCTAGCGTGCGGTATGGCGCGAGCGACACGTCGTCTGTGTTTGCGTCTTCATGCTCGCCGCCGCTCGCGAGCGACGCCGCATCGTCAGGCAGAACCAGCACGAGCAGCGGCACGGCGAGCGACGGCGCCGCGTCGCGCAGCGCGTCGGCGAGCTCGTCGACGTAGAGTGCGATCCGTGCGGCGGCGGCGTCTGCGCCTGCATTGGCTTCGGCTTCGGCGCTCGCGTTCGCGCTCGCTCCGTCGAAGCGCAGCCAGTCGCCGGGCCTGACGAGCACGACGTTCATCCCGTGCCGGTTCGCATGGAACGGCGTCGACGGATCGTAAAGCGTCTGGAACAACTGACCGTACGGAGCGAAGTTCGGCTCGATCGATTGGCCCGTCGCGACGCTCCAGTAGCGCAGCGTGCCGGCGAGGGGGCTATCCGTGAACGTCGACGCGATTTCGAGACGCAGCGGCGGCATCGCGTCGGCGATCGTCCGTTCGAGCGCAAGCTCGGCGGGCGGCGCGAGGCCGGCGAGCGGCAGCGACGGATGCGCGAGCAGCGTGTGCAGCAGCTCGACGTAGTACGTGGCGATCGCTTCGGCGGTCCGGCGATCGAAAAGATCGGCGCTGAATTGCAGCACGCCTTCGATCGCGCGGTCCGATGCGCGCAGCCGCACGAACAGGTCGTAGTCGAGCCAGCCGGAATCGACTTCGACGGGCGTGACGCCGTCGGGCAGCGCCGGCATCGGGATGACGTTGAACATGATCTGGTAGAGCGGATTCGCGCCGCCGTGGCGCGCCGGATTCAGCGCCTCGACGAGCCGCGGATACGGCACGCCGAGATGATCGAACGCGCCGTGCACGGTGCGCCGCACGAGCGCGATCGCGTCCGGGAAGGTTTCGGCCGCGTCGAACCGCGTGCGCAGCACGAGCGCATAGGCGAGGCTGCCGATCATGTCGGCCGTGTCGTCGTCGGCGCGATTCGCGTAGGGACTGCCGACGACCACGTCGTCGCGGCCCGACAGCACGCGCAGCGCAACCTTGAACGCGGCGAGCATCACGACGAAGCGCGACAGCCCGTGCGTCTTGCAGTATGCGTCGAGCTGCGCGATCAGTTCCGCCGGGAATGCGAGCGGCACGCTCTGCCCTCGATAGCTCGGCACGGGCGGCCGCGCGCGGTCGCACGGCAGCGGCAGCGGCGGCGGCGCGTCGCGCAGACGATCGAGCCAGTATGGCAGCTCGCGTTCGACGACCTCGGGCAATTGCTCGTGTTCGCGCGCGGCCCATTCCGCGTATTGCGGGCGCTCGGCGCGCGATGCGGGCGCGCGGCCCGTGAGCGCGGCGCGCGCGAGCGCGTCGAGCAGCACGACGACGGACACCGCGTCGCCGACGATGTGATGCAGGTTCAGCAGGATCACGTGGTCGTCGTCGCGCAATTCGAGCACCGTCAGCCGGCTCGGCTCGCCCTGCTCGAGCGCAAAGCCTTCGCGGCTCGATTCCGTCAGGCATTCGGCGATGCGCGCGGCCTGGTGCTTCGGCAGCAGCGCGGACAGATCGTGATGGCGGATCGCCGCCGCGCGATGCGGCGCAACCTCGGCGCACGGTTCGCCGCCGCGCACGACGAAGCGGGTGCGCAGCACGTCGTGCGAATCGATGAGCGTCCGGTACGCGGCTTCGAGCGCATCCGCGTGCCATTCGCCGCGCACGCGCAGCGCGCCCGGAAGGTTGAACGCCGGATTCGCGGGATTCAGGCGATCGAGGAAGAAGAATTGCTGTTGGTTCGACGACAGCGTGTGCAGTCGCGGGCGGGTGTCGCGCGGGGCGTGCGCGGGCTCCGTTGGCGATGCCGGGGGCGATGCGAGCTGCTGCGCGCGCGGCGTTTGCGGTTGAGTCGCCGAGGCGCCGGCGGCGGACGCGCCGGTTGCGGACGTGCCGGTTGCGGACGTGCCGGTCGCGGACGTGCCGGTCGCGGACGTGCCGGTTGCGGACGTGCCGGTCGCGGACATATCGGCGGCGCGCGCATCGGTCTTGACAGCGCCGGTATTCGACATGCCCGCCGCGATCGGCGGTTCCTTCGGCAGCAGCGCATCGATTGCGCGCGCACATTCGGCGAGCGTTTTCGCTTCCAGCATCAGGCTGAGCGGAATTTTCACGCCGAGCGTCTGTTGCAGCGCCCGGTGTGCGCGCGCCGCGCGGATCGAATCGCCGCCGAGCGAGAAGAACGATTCGCCCATGTCGACGTCCGGATAGCCGAGCACTTGCGCGACCGTCCGGCGGACGAGCGCCGCGGCGTCGGGCGTCGAGGCAGCCGGCGCGCCGACGTTCGCGTCGCTTGCCGCAGCCGTATCGCCGCGTGCGGATTCGACTGAAGGGCGGTGCGCCGGCTCGGTCGCGAGCGCGTGGTCGTCGCGGAACCAGTAGCTCGGGCCGTCGAACGGATACGTTGGCAAATGCACGCGCCGGCGCGCGCCGCCGCGATGCAGCGCGGACCAGTCGACGCCGAGCCCCTGGCACCAGAGCGCCGCGAGCTTGTCGAGCTTGCCGCTCGCGATGCATTGGCCGACGAGCGACGCGCGCAGCTCGGGATCGGCGTCGAGTTCGGCGAGGCTCTGCCGGTCAGCAGCGAGCCGATGCGCGTGCCAGCCGTGCGATGCGTCGCCTTCGACGAACGCGGCGAGCATCGCTTGCAGCGCGGCGACGGAGCCGACGACGCAGCCGAAGCGCGCGGCCATCGCTTCGCGGCCCGCTTGCAGCGTGTACGCGAGATCGTGCAGACGATCCGCGTCGATTTCGCCGTCGGCGAGCGCCGCGTGAAGCTGCCGCGCGCGGCGGCGCAGCGCGTCGTCGGTCGCGGCGGACAGCACGATGATCGCGGAACTGGCATCGTCGGCGTCAGTCGCGACGCGCGCGTCGACGAACTCTTCGAGCACGACGTGCGCGTTCGCGCCGCCCGCGCCGAACGACGACACGCCGGCGATTCGCGGCCAATCGCCCGTGTCCGGCTTCGGCCATGGCGCGAGCCGGCGCTGCAGCACGAACGGCGATTGCGCGAAATCGATGTCGGGATTCGTCTCGTCCGCGTGCAGCGTCGGCACGAGCGCGCGGTGCTTCATCTGCAGCAGCACCTTCGTGACGCCGGCGATGCCCGCCGCGCTCTCGCAATGGCCGATGTTCGACTTGACCGAGCCGAGCGCGCAGAAGCCGCGATCGCCGGTGGTTTCGGCGAACGCGCGCGTGAGGCCGGCGAGCTCGATCGGATCGCCGAGCGCGGTGCCGGTGCCGTGCGCCTCGACGTAGCCGACCGCGCGCGCGGGCACGCCGCTTCTCGCGAGCGCCGCGCCGACGACCGCCTGTTGCGCGCGCGGATTCGGCACGGTGAGGCCGTGCGTCTTGCCGCCCGCGTTGATCATGCTGCCGCGGATGATGCCGTGGATCGCGTCGCCGTCGGCGAGCGCGCGCGACAGCGGCTTCAGCACGAGCACGCCGACGCCCTCGCCGTCGACGAAGCCGTCCGCGCCCGCGCCGAACGCGCGGCACGCGTCGCCCGCCGACAGCATCGTCAGCGAGGACAGGCCGACCAGATGATTCGGACTCTGAATGAGATTGACGCCGCCCGCGAGCGCGCAGTCGCAGGTGCCGCTGCGCAGGCTTTCGAGCGCGAGATGGATCGCGGTCAGCGACGACGAGCATGCGGTGTCGACGGCGAGGCTCGGCCCGTGCAGGTCGAGCGCGTGCGACACGCGGTTCGCGATGCTCCAGAACTGCGCGCCCGTCGGGTAGCCGCCGTTCATCACGCCGACGAACACGCCGACCTCGCGGCGCGTGCTGAGCGTCGCGGGCGTGTAGCCCGCATCCTCGATTGCGGCCCACGATTCTTCGAGAAACAGGCGGCCTTGCGGATCGATGTTCTCCGCGTCGCTCGGCGCGATCCGGAAGAACGCGGCGTCGAAGCGGTCGATCTGCTTCAGGAAGCCGCCCCAGCGGCTGTACGTGCGGCCGGGCACGCCTTTCTCCGTGTCGAAGTGCGTGCGCCAGTCCCAGCGCTCGGCGGGCACCTCGGTGATGCAGTGGCGGCCCGCGCGGAGGTTGTCCCAGAACTCGCGCAGGTTGTCCGCCTGTGCGTAGCGGCCCGACATGCCGATCACGGCGACGGCCGTATCGTCGGTGCTCGCTGGCATCGCGGAGCGCACGTGGGGGAGCATTGCCGGTGTCGCCGGGTGCGATGCGCGCTCGCTCGATGCGGCTCGATCCGGCATCGTCGATGCGGACATGGGCGCGGGTGTGCCGCAGAATGCGCGGCCGGTCGCGTTCGCCTGCGCAGCGGCGCGTTCAGCGAGCGACGTGTTTGCGGCGGCAGCTGCAGCCGCATCGCCGCCGAGCACGCGCTCGCACGCGGCGCGATGCTCGGCGACGAAGAAATCGGCGAGCGCATTCAGCGTCGCGTGCTCGAACAGCGTCGCGTTCGACAGCGCGACGCCGAACGTTTCGCGCAGCGTCTTCGTCAGGCCGATCACGAGAATCGAGTCGACGCCGTAGCTGCCGAGCGGCTGATCCGGCGCGAGCTTGCCGGCCGGCATTTTCAGCGTTCGCGCGACGAGCTGCGTCAGCCACTGCAGGCAGCGCTCGCGCAGGTTCGCGCCGGCTGCCGGCGCGGCCGGCGACGAAGCCGAAATCGCGCGCGCGGCTGCGGTGGCCGGCGTCGCGGCGGCCGCGTGCGGCCGCGCATCGACCTGCGCCGGACCGCGCGCATCGACGGCCGCGGGCTGCACGATCACGCCGTCGCTGATCGCGACGATCACGCCCTGGCCGGCGTTCGCGCCATCGACAGGGCCGCCGTCGAGCACCGTGAAGCCTGCCTCGCGCAATGCATGCGTCCAGCCGTCGCGCGACAGCAGCGGGCTGCCCGGCAGGCGGCGCGCGCTGTCGCGATGCCGCCACCAGCCCGGCAGCAGGCCGAACGTCGCATGCGCGAAGCCGTGCGTGTCGAGCAGCTCGTTGACGATCAGATGGCCGCCTGTCTTCAGCAGCGCCTTCGCGTTGCGCAGCGTGACGCCGATGTCCTGCGTCGCGTGCAGCACGTTGGTCGCGATCACGATGTCGTAGCCGCCCGCGTCGAGCGCCTGATCGCCGACCGGCCGCTCGACGTCGAACAGCCGGTAGCGCAGCATGTCGCGGCCTCGGCCGAACGATTGCTCGGCGTTCAGCAGGAACGCCTTCGAGATGTCGGTGAAATCGTAGCGGCCGAGCCGCGCGCCGCTTGCGTCGAGCGCCGCGAGGAGCGGCGCGGTCGTGCCGCCCGTGCCCGCGCCGATCTCGGCGAGCGTCGCGGGCTGGCGGGCGCCCGTGCCGGCGACGAGGTGCAGCACCGCGTCGGCGAGCGCACGGTTGCAGCGGTCTGCCTGCTCGTTGCGCTGATAGACGGCTTCGACGCGGCTCAGGTCGCCGTCGGGGAACAGGACCGATGTCGCGGGCACGCGGCCTTGCAGGATCGAGGGCAGCGCGTCGAGCGTCGCGTCGACGAGCGCGAGGTGAGCGTTCAGCAGCGCCGTGCGCGCGAGCTCGGCGCGCGCTTGCCGCCATTCGGCGCGCGCGGCGTCCACGGACGGCGGCAGGCCGGCGATGCGGCCCGTGCGGCCGTCCCACGCGATGCAGCCGTGCCGTGCGATCAGCGTCAGCGCGTGCGCGAGCCAGCGGCGGTAGGCGGGCGCGATGAGGCCGGCGTGCAGCGCAGTGTCGACGTCGAACGATGCGCCGGGTTGCGCGGCGCGGCAAGCCGATGCGCATTCGCACTGGCCCGCGTGTGCGCCGTCGCACGCGGGGCGATCGTCGGATGCGGCGACGCGTATCGTCGTCTTGCCGATTTGCGCGTTCGTGTGCACGTGCGGGGCATCGGCATTGTCGCTTGCCGTCGCTGTGCCGTCGGTTCTGCCGTCGGCGAACACGCGCAGCGCGGCGAGCTCCGCGAACAGGCGGCGCGCGATCGCACGGTCGAGATCGGCGAGCGCGCGTTGCCACTGCGCGCTGTCGCCCGTCGCGTCGACGCGCGGCGGCGGCGCTTCGGCGAGCGCATCCGAGCGCGGCGCGACGCGGGCCGCGAGCGCGGGCTCGAGCGTCGGCACCGCCGCGCTCGCGATCGTCTTCAGGTAGCCGACCTGATCGACGGGCGCGCCGAGCAGCGCGTCGACGACGGCCATTGCCGCCGCCGGCTCGATCGAGCCGATGCCGAGCGCGGCCATCCGCCGACGATAGGGCTCGGACGCGACGACGCCCGTCTGCCCCCAATAGCCCCAGTTCACGACCTTGACCGCGCACCGGACCTGCGTGCGCAGCCAATCGGCGAACGCGTCGCGGAACGTGCAGCCCGCTGCGTAATTGCTCTGGCCCGCCGCGACGAACGCGCTCTGCAGCGACGAGAAGAACAGGATGAAGTCGAGCGTGTCGTCGCCGAACACGCTTGCCAGGTTCGTAGTCGTTGCGACCTGCGCGTTCAGCGCCGCGCTGAACTGCGCTTCGTCCTGCTGCGCGAGGCCGCCGTCGTGCAGCACGATCGCCGTGTGCACGATGCCGTCGATCCGGCCGAAGCGCTCGAGCACCGCGTCGCGCGCGGCGCGCAGGCTGGCGACGTCGCTCGCGTCCGCGCGCAGATACGACGGGCGCGGGCCGAGTGCGGCGAGTGTGTCGCAGTGTGCATCGATCTGCGCGTCGAGCGGCCGCCGTCCGATCCACACGATCTGCGCGCCGCACGCGCGAATCGCGTGCTCGGTCCAGACCCGGCCGATGCCGCCCGCGCCGCCGATCGCGACATAGACGCCGCCCGGCCGGTACGGCGGCTCGGTGCGCGCGGGCAGCGCCGAGAGCGGCACGAGCCGGCGCGCGAACCATTGGCCGTGCCGGTGCAGCAGCAGCGGGTGGCCGCTTTCGGTGTCCTGCGTTCGCCAGTCGGCGGGCAGCGCGTCGGCGTCGGACAGATCGAGCAGCCGCACGCGCCAATGCGGATATTCGTTCGCAAGCGACCCGCACAGTCCGGCGAGGTCCGCATGCGCGGGGAACGCGGGCGCGTCGCCCGGCATCGCCCACGCGCGCACGGTCAGCACGGTCAGCTCGAATGCGCGGTCGCCGACGCCGAGCGCGAGCAGCCGCTTGACGAGCCGGAAGCCGTCGAGGCCCGCGCATCGCGTGAGCTGTGCGCGCGGATCCGCCGAGGCGGGCGGCAGCCAGACGAGATGCTCGACATGCGCGTCGAGTTCGGCGAGGTCGTCGATCGCGCGCAACGCTGGGCGCGTCGCGGCGAGCGCTGCGCGCTGGGCGGGCGTGCCGCCCAATACGGTCAGTCTGGCGGCGTGCGGCGCGTGCGTCGCTGCGTTCGCCGCGCACGCCAGCCACTGCGGCGCAAGCAGATGCTCGCCGGGCGTCGCGAGCCGCGGCGCTTCGTGCGACGCCGCGCGTCGTCCCGACGCGAGCGCGAAGCCGCGCAGCGATGCGCACCGCTCGCCGCGCTCGGTCACGAGATCGAGGTCGAACGTGCGATGGCCCGACGCGGCCGGCACTTCGCGAATCCATGCATGGACGCTGTCCGCGAGCGGCCCGACGAATTCGATGCGCGCGAGCGCCGCAGGCAGGAGCGCGCCGTCGATGCGTCCCGCGTCCGCGAGTTGCAGGCCCGCGATCGCCTGGAACGCGCCGTCGAGCAGCGCGACGAGCCGCGCATCGTCCGCCATGCGCGCGAGCGCCGCCGCGTCGAACTCGGCGAGCACTTCTTCGCGGCCGACCGCGAGCGCGCGCAGCGGGCGAAAGGTCGGTCCGTAATCGATGCCGATCGCGGCGAATGCGTCGTAGCACGCGTCGGCCGAGATCGGCTGCGTGCAGCGTGCGCGGATCGCTGCGATGTCGAGCGCGGGGGCTGCCGGCCGGGCGCTTGTGGAGCGGGTCGCGCGTCCGCGGCCGAGCGGCGTGTCGACGGCGGGGGAGGCGGCGATCGCGAATCGTGCGGCGTCTCTGTTATTGCCGCGGCCGTCGTCATCGTTACCGTTGTCGTCTTCGTCTTCGTCTTCGTCTTTGTCTTTGTCTTTGTCTTCGTCTTCGTCTTCGTCGCGCGCGAACGTGACGTGCAGATCGGTCGGCGCGCCGATCGCGATCGGCGCGAGCCATTCGATGTCGTGCAGCGCGACGTGCGCGCGGGTGTCCGCGCCGCTCCAGTCGTCTGAATGGCTCGAACCGCTCGCCTCGGCTTCGAACGCGCGCCATGCGATCACGATCTGCGCGGCGGCGGCGAGCACGGGTTCGCCCGCGAGCCGGTGATCGGCGACGAGCGGCGCATCGGGCGCGATGGGTAGCCGGTATGCGCTTTCGCCTGCGGGCGCGAGCGCGAAGCGCGACGGCGTCGCTTCGTCGGTCGGCCAGTGCCGCTCGCCTTCGAACGGATAGACGGGCAATCGCAAGCGCGGCGTCGCGTCGCGCCACGCGACGGGCAGCGGCGCGGACGCGCCCGCGAGCCACGCGGCATGCTCGGGGGCGTGCGGCCGCAGGCGCGCGTCGTTGCGCACGAGCGTCTCGGCGTCGCCGTCCAGTGCGATCGCGAGCTGCGCGCGAAGCGTGTCGAGCGACGCGCACGTAACGCCGAAGCGGCGCGACATCGGTTCGCGGCCGATCGACAGCGTTTTCGCGAGCGCCGGCAGCCATGCATCGTCGGCGCGCTCGGCGTCGAGCCAGCGCGCGAGCTGCGCGGCGCGCATGCGCAGCGCGGTGTCGGTGCGCGCCGACAAGGGGATGAACCAGGTCGGCGGATCGGTCGCGTCCGCTGCGTTCGCGAAAGCGGCTTCGGCTGCGGTTGCGGATGCGACTGCGACTGCGCCCGCGGACGCAGGAACGGACGCCGGCCGCGACGAGTTCGCGCCGTCGGCCGGCTGAGCATCGGCCGACTGCAGCACGACGTGCGCGTTCGATCCACCGAACCCGAACGAACTGACGCCCGCGCGAAGCGGCGTCGGCGTCGCTTCGCCCGGCCACGGCGTCGGCTCGGTGACGATGTGGTAGCGGCTGTCGTCGAGCTTCAGGTACGGATTCGGCTCGCGGCAATGCAGGCTCGGCGGCAGCATCCGCCGGTTCATCGCGAGCACGACCTTGACGATGCCCGCGAGACCCGCCGCCGCTTCGAGATGCCCGATGTTGGTCTTGACCGAGCCGAGGCCGCAGCGCGCCGGCGCACGTGCATCGGCATGCTCGCGAGCGCATGCGTCGAAGCCCTGGCGCAGCGCCTGCACTTCGATCGGATCGCCGAGCGGCGTGCCGGTGCCGTGGGCTTCGACGTACGAGACGGTCGCCGGATCGACGCCCGCGTCGCGATACGCGGCCTCGATCAGCGCGGCCTGCGCGTTCGCGTCGGGCGCGGTCAGGAACGCCGCGCGGCCGCCGTGATTGATCGCGCTGCCCTTGATCACCGCGAGCACCGGATGCCGGCCCGCGCGCGCGTGTTCGAGCGGCATCAGCACGAGCGCCGCGACGCCTTCGCCGCGCACATAGCCGTTCGCCGACGCATCGAATGTCTTGCACCGCCCGTCCGGACTCAGCATGCCGGCGGCGGCGAGCGCGCGATGCAGCCGCGTCGTCAGCATCACGTTGACGCCGCCCACGATCGCGACGCCGCTCTCGCCGCGCCGCAGCGCGCGCACCGCGCGGTGCAGCGCGACGAGCGAGCTCGAGCACGCGGTGTCGACGGCCTCGCTCGGCCCGTGCGTGCCGAGCAGATGCGACAGCCGGTTCGGCAGCATCGCGTGCGCGTTGCCGACCGCGAGATGGCCGTCCGCGCCGGGCAGCAGATCGAGGTAGTCGGACGTGCTGACGCCGACGAACACCGCCGTGTCGCTGCCCATCAGATCGGACGGGCGGATCGCCGCGTCCTCGAGCGCGGCCCACGCGGTCTGCAGCAGCAGGCGCTGCTGCGGATCCATCTGCTCGGCCTCGCGCGGCGAGACGCCGAAGAACGCGGCGTCGAAATATTCGACGCGCGGAATGAAGCCGCCCCAGCGCGATGCGGGTTCGCCGTCGACCGCGCGCCAGTCCCAGCGCGACGGCGGCGCATCGGTGATCAGGTCGTCGCCGGCGGCGAGGTGCCGCCAGAATTCGGCGAGATCGGCCGATTGCGGGAAGAGGCCGGCCATGCCGACGATCGCGACGTCGCTTGCCGATTCGTCGTGCGCGCCGGCGGTCGTGTCGTGACGCGTTTCATCGCGAGCTTCGTCGTGCAATGTGTCGTGTTGCGAATGCGCGCCAACAAACGGCGCGTCCGCGCGCCGGGCGATCATGTGCGGCATGTCCGCGGCTTGCACGGTCGCGGGCTGCTCCGCCGCCGTCCCGGCTTCGGCGCGGCTGCCGGCTGCGTCCGCAGCGGTCGTGGCCGCCGCCGCGTCCGTCTCGCTTTCGATCGCGCCGTGATGCTTGGACGCGATCTCGGCCGCGTGCCGCGCGAGCAGATACGCCGCGATCTGGCGCGGCGCGTGCACATCGAAGAACAGCGTCGGCGCGAGATCGAGTCCGTAGTATTCGTTCAGGCGTCCGGACAGTTCGACGTACTGCAGCGAGCCGAAGCCCAGCGTGTGCAACGGATGCTCAGCGGCCGCCGCGTCGAACGGGCGGCCGGCGACGTCGCCGGCGAGCGACAGGACGGCCGCTTCGACGGCCGTGGCGAGTTCGCGGGAAGGGGTGGGTGCGGTCATGGGAATCGTCTGTGTCGGGTTCGAAAAAGTACGCGGTGCGTCGTGCGCGTCAGTACCGCCACATCACGTGGCGCGGCTGCGTGTAGTCGGCGAGGCCGAGCGTCGACAGATCGGAGCCGTAGCCGGACTGCTTGGTCCCGCCGTGCGGCATGTCGGCCGTGTAGGTGAAATGCGCGTTCACCCACGTGACGCCCGCCTCGATGCAAGCGGCGAGCCGCATGCCGCGCGCCGCGTCGCGGGTCCACACCGACGACGCCAATCCGTATTCCGAATCGTTCGCCCAGCGAAGCGCCTGAGATTCGGTATCGAACGGCGTCAGCGTGACCACCGGGCCGAACGCTTCGCGGCGCATCGCCGCATCGTCGTGGCGCACGCCGGCGATCACGGTCGGCGCGTAATAGCAGCCGGGGCCGGCGAGCGGCGCGCCGCCCGCGAGCACCGTCGCGTGCGGCGGCGCGGCCGCTTCCTGCACGAAGCGATCGACGCGCGCGCGGTGCGCGGCGCTGACGAGCGGCCCCATCTCGGCGTCGGCGCGTTCGGGCGCGCCGACGCGCAGCATGCCGGCCGCGTCCGCGAGCCGCTGCGCGAGCGTGTCGTAGACGCCGCGCTGCGCGTAGATCCGCGTCGCCGCCGTGCAGTCCTGCCCGGCGTTGTAAAAGCCCGCGTAGCGGATGCCGGCGACGACCGCGTCGAGATCGGCATCGTCGAACACGAGGACGGGCGCCTTGCCGCCGAGTTCGAGATGCGTGCGCTTCAGATTGCCGGTGGCCGCGGCGAGCACGGACTTGCCGGCTTCGACCGAGCCCGTCAGCGAGACCATCCGCACGCGCGGATGCGCGGCGAGCGCGCGGCCGACCGTCGCGCCGCCGCCGAGCACGATGTTGACGACGCCCGCGGGGAAGATGCGGGCGAGCGCGGCTTCGAGCGCGACGATCGACAGCGGCGTCCACTCCGACGGCTTGAACACGATCGTGTTGCCGGCGGCGAGCGCCGGCGCGAGCTTCCACGCGGCCATCATCAGCGGGTAGTTCCATGGCGCGATCTGCGCGACGACGCCGACGGGATCGCGCCGCACCATGCTCGTATGGCCTTCGACGTATTCGCCCGCGGACGGCCCGCTCGCGGTGCGCGCCGCGCCCGCGTAGAAGCGGAAGCAGTCGGCGACGGCGGGCATCTCGTCCTGCACGACGAGATGCAGCGGCTTGCCGGTGTTGCGGCTTTCGATGCGGGCGAGCGTCTCGGCCTGGCGGTCGATTTCGTCGGCGAGCGCGAGCAGCAGGCTCGCGCGCGTCTGCGGCGTCGTTGCGCGCCATGCGGGGAACGCGGCTTCGGCCGCCGCGACCGCGCGCTCGATGTCGGCCGCGCTCGCGGAAGCGGGCGACGCGAGCGGCGCGCCCGTCGCCGGATCGACGATCGAGAGCGGCTCGCCGCCCCCTTCGATGCAGACGCCGTTGATCAGCATGTCTCGTTTTCCTCGGGAAGGGGCGCGCATTCGGCGAGCTCGCGCTGCGTGCGTTCGAGTGCGGTGGCGAGAATCGCGCAGATTTCGTCGATGTCGGCGCGGGTCACGGTGAGGGGCGGCGACAGGATGCACATGCTCTCGTACGGCCGGACGAGCAGGCCCATCGCCTCGCAATGGCGGTCGACGCGCTGCGCGATCGCGATGTCGTCCGGCGTCGGCAGCGCGCCGGCCGCGCCCGCGCCGCTCGTGCATTCGATGCACGCCATCAGGTGATCGCCGCGCACGTCGCCGACTATGGGGAAGCGCCGCAGCGCGTCGAGCTGGCGGATGAGGTATGGGCCGACGTCGCGCACGTGCTCGCAGATCCGCTCGCGCTCCATCAGCTCGATGTTCGCGAGCGCGGCGGCGCTCGCGACCGGATGGCCGGAATACGTGAAGCCGTTCGTAAACACGCCGTTGCCGTAAGCGTGTTCGCCCGACACCGCATCGACGAGCCGCTCCGAGATCAGCACCGCGCCGAGCGGCTGATAGCCGGACGTGAGCCCCTTCGCGACGACGATCATGTCGGGCTCGATGCCGAAGTGCGCGTGCGACGCGAAGAAGTGGCCGACGCGGCCGAAGCCCGTGACGACTTCGTCGGAGATGTACAGGATGTCGTGCTGGCGGCAGCGCTCGCGCATCGCGGCGAGGTAGCCGGGCGGCGGCACGATCACGCCGCCGGACGCGAGGATCGGCTCGGCGATGAAGCACGCGATCCGGTCCGCGCCGAGCTTCGCGATCAGCGCGTCGAATTCGTCGACGAGCGTCGCGCAGAACGCGTCGACGCTCATGCCGGGCGGCCGCCGGTAAGGGTTCGGCGACGACAGGTGATGAACGATCGTGTCGTCGTAATGGAAGCACGTGCGGTCCCACGCCTTGCCGGACACCGACGCGGCGAGATACGTGCTGCCGTGGTAAGCGTCGCCGCGCGTGACGATGTGGCGCTTGCGCGGGCGGCCGGTCGCGCCGAAGTAGTAATGCGCGAAGCGCAGCGCGGATTCGACCGCGGTCGAGCCGCAGGTGGTCAGGTGCACGCGCTTCAGGTCGCCGGGCGCGAGCGCGGCGAGCCGCGCGCCGAGCGCGGCGGCCGGCTCGTTCGTCATCGCGCCGAACGGCGTGTAGAACGGCATGCGCAGCGCCTGGTCGCGGATCGCGTCCGCGATTTCACGGCGGCCGTAGCCGACCGTCACGCACCACATGCCGCCGATCGCGTCGAGATACGTGCGGCCGTTCGAGTCGGTCACGCGCGTGCCGTCCGCGTCGACGACGACGGTCGGCGTTTCGCGGCCGAGCGCGGACAGGTCGGCCCACGGGTGCAGCAGATGCCGCGTGTCCTGCTGCGCGCTCGTGAGAGGAGGATCGTTTCGGTGTGCCATCGGAAACCTCAGTCGGTCAGGCTGACGAGATGCAGGCGCGGCCCGGAGAACGCGAAACGGCCGTGCTGCACGTAGGTGTTGTCGAGCACGAGCACGTCGCCCGGCCGCATCGAGACCGCGCGCGACGTGCGCCACAGCGCCGCGCGCAATTTCGTGACGAGCTCGGGATCGATCGGCTCGCCGTCGCCGTACGTCGTCGTCGCCGGATAGCGCGCGTCGTCCCAGTCGGACGGGAAGAGCGGATGGCTGCGCCAGTACGACGCGTGCAGCTCCGTCACCTGGTTGAACCACAGCGGCGCGCCGCCCGCGGGATCGTCGAGGAACGCGTCGTGGACGTAGCCGTAGCCGAGGCCGTCGTCGTCGAGCCAGCGGTGTGCGTAGCCTTTGTCGCGCATCAGCGCGTCGACGGCGTCGCGGTCGCGCACGCCGAACGTGTCGATCCAGCCGATCTGCGTCGGCGTCGATTCGCGCGGCAGATAGCGGTGGTAGCCGATCCGCTTGCGCTCGAACTTCGCGAGAATCTCGTCGGGGATTTGCCCGGCGGCGAGCCGGATGTCGTTGATCGGCACTTCGCCGCCTTCGTCCGCGGCGGCCGCGCAGAAGAAGAACACCTTGCGCGGAGCGTCGGGCAGATAGGCCATCTCGTTGTGCGGGGCCATCGTGATGCGCGGGTCTTCCTGGCTCGCGACGAGCGCGTAGCCCGCGTCGCGCGCGCGCACCGCGATGCCGCCGCTGTAACTGCGCGGCGCGTAGCCGAGCGCTCGCATGAACGCGTCGAAGCCGGCGCGGCCGGCGATCGGCAGCCCGCGGAACAGCAGCGCGCCCGTGTCGGGCAGCCGCGCGTCGATCGCGTCGCGGCAGAGGACGGCGGCGTCGGCGGGCGTGTCGGCCGGATGCGCGAGCGCGAGCGCCAGATCGTTCGCGATCGGAATCGTTACCGGCACGAGCGGGCTGTCGGCTCCCGCCAGAAAGGCGCGGCCACGGACCGGCACCTGGCGACGGTCGTTTTCTTGCAGTTCGATGAAGGAATCCATAGCGCGTTCTCCATTCGTTGATGAGGCGGGCGGGACGCGGCGCGGCGGCGCGCGTCGGACGCCCGTGGTGGGCGGGCGGCGCGTGATCGGGGTATTGCGCGGCGATGGCAATGGCGATATGGACGTCGATGTCGAACACGATTTCGGGATCACCGCGTGCCGCCGATTTCTGCACCGACATGAACGCCATGCACCCGATTGCCGGGCATCGGAACGCCGATCATCAAGTGCCCGACTGCCGGGCGTGCGACCCGCGGCTGTCGATCGGCGATCATGGAAGACCGGCCACCGATCGCAAGACCCGATCGCAAGACCGCATCGCACAACCGCATCGCACAAGCGCATCGCACAACCGCACCGTACGCAACCGCCCGCCGGCGAAACATCGTGGCCACGCTTACGACGCGCATCGCGCGCCGCACGCACCGATCACGCGAGCGCGGCGGTCCGCAATCCGGCGAGGAGCGCCAACCCGTTTTCGTTCGGCAGCTCCTTCGCGCCGGTGATCCAGCGCCGGCAGTTCGGCGCGCCGCAGTGGCACTCGAACTGGCGCATCAGCACGTCCTCGGTCGACGCGTAATCCATCGTCAGTATTTCGCCCGGCGCGATATCGCGCAGCGACCACAGCTCGAATCCCGCCATGTCGAGGCGCACGTTCGGATCGCACGAATGGAGCAGCAGGCCGCTGAAGTGCGGGTCGTACAGATGCGTGTGCGCGTTGATCTGCAGCGTGTGCAGCCGGCAGAACGCGGTGATCTGCCCGGACACGCGCGCCATCCGCCGGCCGCGCGCGAACGCGTGGAGGACGCGGACGCCCGCGCCGCGGCCGTCCTGCGTCTGGATGATCTGGAACGTGTCGGTCGACGGATAGCCGTCGTCGACCTTCAGGTCGGATGACGGATAGATCCCCGTGCGTTGCTGGACAGGATCGATGAGGGTGATCGTCATGCTGCTCTCCTTGACTGAGTTCGTGCGCCGGGCGGGAAAACCCGGCGGACCTCTTCTTTGCGGCCGCGTCGGAATGCGCGGGTGACGGGAAGGGCGGATCTACTCGTCCGCGATGCCGGCGACGTTCCGCATCCGGCGGGCCAGCTCGCCGATCTTCAGCGTCGGCGATGCGAGCGTCGAAAGCGGTATCTGCACACCGAATTGCTTGAAAAAGCCGTTTCGCATCTGCGCGAGATCGAGCGAATCGAGCCCGAGCGTCGCGAGATCGAGCCGCTCGTCCCAGCGGCTCACGTAGTCTTCGAGGAACGCGCGGACGGGGTCGCATGCGCTTGCGGACGGCATCGCCCGAGCGGCCGGCGACGAAGCGGAAGGCGCGGCGGCGGGGCGCGCGCGTTCGTGTGCCGGGCGCGGTGGCCGCGCCATGCCCGAGTCGGCTTCGGCGGGAATGGCAGCCGTTGCCCCGGGCGCGAGCGCGTGAAGCGATGCATTCGCCGACGTGCCCATCGCATCCGTTGCATTCGTGCTGTTCGTCGCACCCGTCGCCCCCGTCGCGTGCTTGGCGCGCGTCTCGTTCATCCCGCGCATTGCGCCGCGCGCAGCCGTTGCATCAATGGACGCATCGTCGCGCGCGATCTCGGCGACGATCGGCGCGTCGCGCCACGGCGAGCGCGGCCAGTCGACGTCGCAGACCGTGAACTGGCGGCCGGGCAGCGCACCGCCGAGCGC
This sequence comes from Burkholderia sp. BDU5, assembly GCF_001522845.1. Taxonomy (NCBI): domain Bacteria; kingdom Pseudomonadati; phylum Pseudomonadota; class Betaproteobacteria; order Burkholderiales; family Burkholderiaceae; genus Burkholderia; species Burkholderia sp. BDU5. The sequence continues at coordinate 55,440 of NZ_LOWC01000130.1, forward strand.
GCCGGCAAGCAGCGCGCCGAGCGCGGCGAACGCGGCGTCGGGCGCGAGCGGGCGCTCGCCATCCTGAATCGCGCGGCGCAGCGCCTTGTCGCTGCGCGCGCTCATGCCGACATCGGCCCAACTGCCCCATTGGATGCTCAGCACGGCCGGCTGCCCCGGTTGCGCGGGCCAGCACGCGAGCTGATCGAGCCACGCGTTCGCGGCCGCGTAATTCGCCTGTCCCGGCACGCCGAGCAGCGCGCTCGTCGACGAGAACGCGACCACCCAGCGCGTGCGCCAGCGCGGCGCGTGCGCGAGCAGCGCGGCGAGGCTCTGCTTCGGCGCGAGCACGCGGCGCAGCCGCGCGTCGTCGAGGTTGCCGATGACGCCGTCGTCCAGCACGCCCGCCAGATGGAAAATGCCTTCGACCGCGCCGATCGATTGGAGCGCGGCGTCGAGCGCGCGCGCGTCGGCGAGATCGGCCGCGACGGCGCGCACGCCGCGCGGCGCGGTGCGGGCGTCGCGGCACAGCGCGACGATCCGGTGCGGCGGCACTTGCTGTTCGTCGATCAGCCAGTCGACGAGCGCGCGGCCGACGCCGCCCGCCGCGCCGGTCACCAGATACGGGCCGCCTGCCGCGCCGAGCGCGCCTTCGGGCAGCGCGGGCGCCGCGTGCGGGATCAGGCGCGGCACGAACAGCCGGCCGTCGCGGCGCAGCAGCCAAGGTTCGTTCGCGAAGCTCGCGGCGTCGCGCGCGAGCGCGGCGGCCCAGCGCAAATCGGCGGGGCGCGGCGCAAGATCCGGATGGTCGTCGGCGAGGACGAGCCGCACGCGCAACGCCGCATGCTCGGCGCTCGCGACGCGCGCCGCGCCGACGAGCGGGCCGCTGCGCGCGTCGGCCGGCAGCAGCAGCGTCAGCGCGCCCGCGCATTCGCGTGCGGCGAGCGCCTGCCACAACTCGACGAAGCTCGCGCATTGCGCGACGCCGAGCGGATCGTCGCCCGCGCCGACGCACAGCAGTGCCGCATGGCCGCCGCCTGTGCGCAGACGCGGCGCGAGCCAATCGAGCGCGTCGGCTTCTTGGCCGGCCACGTAGAGTGCGCATTCGGGCAGCGAGGGCGCATTCGGCGCGTGCGCGGCGGCAGAGGCGAACGAATCCGCCGAAGCAACCGAAGCAACCGAAGCAACCGAAGCAACCGAAGCAACCGAAGCAACCGAAGCAACCGAAGCAACCGAAGCAACCGGCCGCGGCTGCCAATGCAGCGCGAACGTCGGCGCGGGCGCCGTCGTCCGCGCTTCGCGCTGCGGCCGCAGCCATGCGGACACGCGCGAGATGATCTCGACCTCGCAGCGCATCATGAAATCGTGGCCGCCCGGATAGACGTGCCGGCCCGCAAGCGGCGCGGACGAGATCCGCGCCCAGTCGTCGGCGAGCCGCCAGTCGAACGCCGGATCGTCAGCGCCGCCATGAATCTGCAGCGGGATCGTCAGGAGCGGCTGCCGGCCGCCGTCGCGCCAGCGCTGCGCGATCCGGTGCGCGGTGCGCGTGTCGGCGTCGAGGTCGGCTTCGAGCACCGGCCGGAAGATCTCTTGCCACAGCGGATCGTCGCGCAGCGCGTCGGGGACGAGCAGGAAGCTGTCCGCCGGCGCGTCGATCGCCGGCTGGTCGAGGAGCGGCGCGCGCCCGACGACGACGAGCCCCTTCACCTGCCCGCTCGCGCCCCACGCGCGCAGCGGCCCGCTCAGCAATTCGGCCGCGGCCGCGCCGCCGTAGCTCGAGCCGCAGAACGCGACGGGCAATTCGCCCGCGTCCGCGACGATCGCGGCGGCGATCGCGTCGCGGGCGGCGAGGTCGTCGGCGTCGTCGCGCGCGAGCGGCTCTTCGGCGCGCGCGTTGCGGCCCGGCCATTCGATCGCGACGATGTCGAGCCAATCCGGCGCGATGCGCGCCCAGCCGTCGAAGCTGCGGCTGCTGCCGCCCGCATACGGGAAGCAGTACAGCTTCATCCGCGGCCGGCGGCGCGGCCTGAGGCGCGCGAGCCAGCGCGGCGCGGGGGCTCGCGGCGACGCGAGGCCGGCGGCGTTGTCGGCGTGACCGTCGTCGATGGATGATGGCGATTCACCGGCGGATGTGAACGCAGCCTCGGTCGCCGCGCGCTCCGCATCCGCCGTGTTCGTCGCGAATGCCGTCGACGTCGCGGATTCGGGCGAATCGAGCGCCGCATCGACGTAGATCGACGCTTCCGGACGCGTCCAGTAGCTGTCGCGCTCGAACGCGTAGCCGGGCAGCGGCGCGCGAGCGAGCGCACGGCCCGGCGAGGCGGCGTCGTGCGCGTGATACGCGCGCCAATCGATCGGCACGCCGGCGCACCACAATTCGCCGAGCACGTTGCTGAAATGATCGGCGTCGTCCGCCTCGCTGCGCGCGGCGGGCAGCGACGACAGCACGCGCGGCGCGATCGTCGCCGCATGCGCGCCCGCGTTCGCATCGGCAGGCGTGTCCGCGATCGCCTCGGCCGCGAGATGCTTGCCGAGCAGGCTGCACAGCACGGCGCCGGGGCCGATTTCGAGCACGACATCCGGCTTCCAGCGCAGCAGCGCCGCGACGTTGTCCGACCAGCGCACCGGCGCGAGCAGATGGCGCGCCCAGTAGTCGGCCGACGCCGCGTCGGCGCCGAGCCAGCCGCCCGACACGTTGCACGTCATCGGAATCCGCGGCGCCGCGCCTTCGATGCGCCGCGCGGCGATCGCTTCGGCAACGGGCCGCATCAGCGGCGTATGGAACGGATGCGACACCGGCACCGGCCGGCAACGGCAGTCGAGCGCGGCGAGCGCGCGCGCGGCGTCCGCGAGCGCGGGCTCGCCGCCCGCCAGCACGAGCGTGCGCGGCGCGTTGCGCACCGCGATCCAGAGGTCGGCGCGCTGCGCGACCCACTGCTCGATGCGCGCTTCGTCGCCCGTCACGGCGAGCATGCCGCCGCGCGTGAGCGCGCCGTCGGCGGCGGCGAACGTCGCCAGCGCTTCCGTCGCGCTCGCGCGGGCCGCGACGAGCGCGGCCGCCTGATCGAGCGTGAGCGCCTCGGCGGCGACGGCGGCCGCGTACTGGCCGATGCTGTGCCCCGCGACGGCGACGGGCCGCACGCCATACTCGCCGAGCACCGACGCGAGCGCGTGCTCGACCGCGAACAGCCCGCATTGCGTGACGAGCGGACGGCGCATCGCGGCGTCGTCGGCGTTCAGGATCGCGTCCGCGATCGGCATGCCGAGCGCGCGTTCGAGCGCCGCGCAGGCGTCGTCGAAGTGATGACGGAAGCGGCCGGCTTCCGCGCTCGATCGATAGAGCGCGCGCGCCATGCCCGGATGCTGCGAGCCTTGGCCCGAGAAGCAGAACGCGACGGTCGCGCCCGGCTTCGCGCGAACGGGGGCGTTCAGCGTGTCGGGCGCGTCGGGCGCATCGAGGATTTCGGACAGCCTGTCGGCATTGGCGTGAAGCGCGGCGGCCGCTTCGGCCGGCTGCGCGGGCACGGTGAGCGCGACTCGCAGCGGATGCGCTTCGCGTGCGACGTGCAGCGTGTACGCGCCGCACGCGAGTTCGGCGGCGTCCATCGTCGCGACGCGTTCCGCGAGCGCGCGCAGATGGCGCGCGAGCGCGCCCGGCGAGCGTGCGGAGACGGTCATCAGATGACGCGCGCGCGGCCCGCCGACGGCGGGCGCGGCGGCGCGCGCGGGCGCTTCCTCGACGATCACGTGCGCATTCGTGCCGCCGATTCCGAAGCTCGACACGCCGGCGCGCCGCGGCAATTGCGTCGACGGATCGGCGACCGTCCAGTCGTCGCCGTGCCGCTGCACGACGAACGGCGACGCGTCGTGCTCGACGAATGGCACGAGCTTCGGATTGAGCGTGTCGAAATGCACGGTCGGCACGCGCTGCCGGTGCTGGAGCTGCAGCACCGTCTTGACGAGCCCCGTGATTCCGGCCGCGCAGTTCGCGTGACCGATGTTGCCCTTCACGCAGCCGATCGCGCAGTTGCCCGCGACGGGCGCATCGCCGCCGCGCGTCTGGGCGAATGCGTCGGAGAGTCCCTTCAACTCGATCGCGTCGCCGATCAGCGTCGCGGTCGCGTGGCATTCGACGTACGAAATCTGCCCGGAGCGCACGCCCGCCATGTCGAGCGCGTCGACGATGCAGCGCCGCTGCGCGTCCGCGTTCGGCGCGGTGTAGCCCGCCTTCATGCGGCCGTCGTTCGATAGCCCGACGCCCGAGATCACGGCGAGAATCGGGTCGCCGTCCGCTTCCGCGAGATCGAGACGCTTCAACACGACCGCGCCGACCGCATCGCCGAACAGCGTGCCGCTCGCGCGCGTGTCGAACGGACGCACGTGGCCGTCGGCGCTGCCGACGAGGCCGTCCTCGTGGCAGAAGCCGAAGTTCGGGAACGACAGCGCGGACGCGCCCGCGATCGCCATCTCGCACTGGCCGGAGCGGATCGCCTGCACCGCCTGCACGACCGCGACGAGCGCGCTGCTGCACGCGGCGCCGACCGAGATCGCGGGTCCGCCGAGATCGAGCTGGTACGCGACGCGCGTCGCGATGTAGTCCTTCTCGTTGCCGATCTCGGTGAGCATCAGCCGGCCCGGATCGAGCGGCGTATGCAGGCCGCCGCCTTGCAGGTGATGGACGAGATAGCCGTCGATCCCGCAGCTCGCGAACACGCCGGTGCGCGCGCGGTAGCGGTTGTCGCTGCGCGCGTAGCCCGCCTGTTCGAGCGCGTTCCACGCGACTTCCATGAAGAGCCGGTGCTGCGGGTCCATCAGCACGGCTTCGCGCGCGCCGATGCCGAAGAAGAGCGCGTCGAACTTGTCGGCGTCGCTGACGACCTGCGCGGCCGACACCCAGTCCGGATGATCGAGCTGCGCGGCGTCGACGCCCTTCGCGAGCAGCTGCTCACGCGAGAAGCGCGACAGACTGTCGATGCCCTGCGTCAGGTTGTGCCAGAACGCGTCGATCGAATCGGCGCCGGGGAAGCGTCCGGCCATGCCGATGATCGCGACCTTCGGCGCATCGGCGGCGGGCGTCGCGCGTGCCGCGCGCGCGTCGCGCGCCTCGGCCGCATGCGGGCGCGCCGCGCCGTCTCGCGAGCGGCGGCAGTATTCGGCGAGATCGCGCAGCCGGCTGTGCTGATACAGATCGACGACGGCGAGCGCGAGCCCGAGCCGTTCGCCGAGCAGGCCGACGACTTTCGCCGCGCTCAGCGAATTGCCGCCGAGCTCGAAGAAATGATCGTCGCGCGCGACCGATGCGACGCCGAGCACGTCGCGCCAGACGTCCGCGAGCCGCGCTTCGAGGCCGTCGCCCGCGAAGCGCGCCGCGGCGTCGCGCGGGGCGGGCGGCGCGGCCGTCGGCGGGGGCGGCGGCAGCGCGTTCTTGTCGAGCTTGCGCGATGTGCCCGCGCGCAGCGGAAACGCGTCGAGGCCGATGAAATGCGCGGGCACCGCGTATTCGGGCAGCTTCGCGCGCGCTTGCTGGCGCAGCCGCGCGAGCGTCGTCTCGGACGGCGCGCCGTCGTTGCCGACGACGTACGCGGCGAGCGCTGACGGCTGCCGCGTGTGCGGATCGCCGATCGGCACGACGAGCGACTTGCTGACGCCGTCGACCGCGTCGAGTGCGTTCTCGATTGAATGCAGCAGCACCTTGAAGCCGCGGATCTTCACCGTGTTGTCGATGCGGCCGAGGATCGCGATCTGGCCGTCCGGCAGCAGCCGCGCGCGGTCGCCCGTCCGGTAGACGGGCGTGTCGTGCCCGCGCTCGGCGAGCGCGGGCACGGACGGCAGGAACTTTTCGGCGGTGCGGGCCGCGTCGTCGAGATAGCCGGGCCCGAGGCCGGGCGATGCGACATGGAGCTCGCCCGTCGCGCCCGCAGGCACCGCGCGTCCTGCTTCGTCGAGCACCGCGAGCGCGCAGCCGGGCAGCGGCCGCCCGATCGGCACGCGCCGTCCGCCGGCGTCGCCGCTCGACGGCAGCAGATCGGCGTAGCAGACGTCGAGGCTTTCCCACGTGCTGTACGCGTTCACGAGCCGCACCGACGGCGGGAACGCCGCGCGGGCCTTGTCGACGACGCGCTGCGGCACGACTTCGCCCATCAGGAACCACGCGGACATGTGCGCGAGCGCGTCGCGCAATTGGGCGGCGATGCCGGGGAAATCGAGCACGCTTTCGAGCAGCGACGGCGTGACGACGAGCCGCGTGATCCGCTCCCGCCGCAGCAGCGCGACGAGCCGTGGCGGATCGAAGATCACGTCGTCGCCGATGGTGACGGCCGGGCGGCCGAACATCAGCGGACGCAGGCATTCCCATGCGAGAAAGACGTTGAGGCCTTCGCGCTCGTCGTCGGCGTACGGATACAGCGCATCGCGCGCGTAGAAGCAATAGCTCGTGCCGACGTGCGTCGTGAGGACGGCCTTCGGCTTGCCCGTCGAGCCGCTCGTCAGCGAGACGAACGCGATGTCGTCGCGGCGCGGCGCAACGGGCGTCCATGCGCGATCCGTGCGCTCCGGCGATGCGGCGACGAGCGTGCAGCGCGCGGCGGGCAGATGCTTGCTCGCGCGCGCGAGCAGCGCCGGGATCGTCGCGATCTGCGCGACGCGGCAGCTCGCGACGAATTCGCCGACGAGCGTATCGGGCCAGCTCTTCTCGAGCAGGCACACCGACGCACCGATCGACCATGCGGCGATGATCGTCAGCACGTACTCCGCGCCGTGCGGCAAAAAGACGCCGACGACGTCCTGACGGCCGACGCCCGCCGCGCGCAGCGCGTCGGCGAGTTCGGCCGCATGCGACGCGAGCTCGCGATAGGTCCATGCGCGCTCGCCGTCCTTCAGCGCGAGCGCTTCGGGCATGCGCGCGACGCGCTCGCGAATCGCGGCGAGCACCGAATGCGCATCGCCCCAATCATCCGCGGCGCGCAGGCACGCCGCGGCGCGCGTGTTCGAATCGGGCGTCGCCGCGGCGATCGACGCGGGACGGTCCGCGAGGAGCCGCTCGACGTGGCCGGCGACACTGGCGCACAGCGCCGCGCGAGAAGATGCGTCGAGAAAATAGAAGTGGTTGCCGTCGAGCACTTCGACCGGGCACGCGCGTTGCGACGAAACGTGCGCGCGCCAGGCGCGCAGGTCGTCGACGGTCGTGCTCGGATCGGCGGCGCCGCCGTAGATCACGCATGGCGCGCGCAGCGCGTCGCCGGGCGCATGCCGGTAGATCTCGGCCAGCCGAAGGTCCGCTCGGAGCGGCGGGAGGACGTAGCGCGCGACGTCGGGATCGTCGAGTGCGCCGTCGGGGAAGAAGCCCCAGCGCCGCACGGCTTCGATGAAATCCGCATCGGGCAGCGCGTGCGTCTGCTGACGCCATGCGTCGGTGGCGCGTTCGCGTGCGGGCGCGGGATGGCCGGACAGGAACAGGCCGGCCGGTTGTACGCCGCTCCGTTGCTCGAGCACGCGTGCGACCTCATACGCGAGCAGCGCGCCGAGACTATGGCCGAACAGAAACAGCGGCGTCCCGTCGTCGAGCCGCGCGATCTCGGCCGCGAGATCGTCGACGAGTGACGGCCAATCGTCGTAGAACGGGATGTGCTGCGCCGCGCCGCGCCCGGGCAGACCGAGCGTCGTGAACGCGAACGCGTCGCCGAGCTCGCGTGCGATGTCTCCATAACTGGAATCGCTTCCGCCTGCGAACGGGAACGCAATGATCCGGACCCGGCTGTCGAGGGATCCGTTGCTCGTAGAAACTATTTGCCTCATGAGAACTACTCCGAATGACCGGCGGTAAATTATCAGAGGCAATGAATCAATCGATACTGCAATTTCTTACAGTCGCGATGTAGTCGAATTGCAGTGTATTCCGTGTAAATCGGGAGCGGAAAATGTGCAAGCCGGGCCATCATGGATTTCTGGAAATTTCCTATAGGAATGATCCTGGGCGGCACGAAAAACCACCGATCTTGACATCCGAGATTCACTGAAATCGTCGTTAAAATGTGCAAATGAAATGAACTTTAAAAGCCGGAGAAACCATTTTTTGACCGAATACCATACGTGCATACTCGGGAAATTTTTATCTTTCGAAATTCCGGATATGTAAATTCGATTATTGGAAACGATTCCGAAGCCAGATCATGAAAGCTGTAAAGCTGGGCTGCCGGATTTCTTCATGGTGGATATCATCGAATCGATGACTTCCAGTTCGACATTGCGGTAATTATTTGGCTGCAGAAAAATAAAGGCAGGAAATCGATGTAATTGATTTTCGTTTGAAGCGAATGGGCGCATGAAACTAAAATTTGATCAAATATTTTGAAATAATCCGGGCCAATTTAAAAACAAACTGAACTTTTCTCTTCTCGAAATTGTCGGAAATGCCGTTGCCGATTTGCCGCGACGAAGGGCCATCGTCGTGGCGCGCGCAGCATATGGCTCATCGCTGGCGCCCGTATTGCATGCTTCAGACGCTTTTGGGCCGACGAGCCATGCGGGCGTCGCGTTCGTCTATAGTCTTCCGGGGATTTTTTGTTCGATCGTCGGTCGACGTTTGCCCTGCCGGTGCCGGGCGTGCTGAAAATTACCTTCAGCCAGTCACGCTCGATCACGATGCGCACAAGGGCGCATGCCGCCGCTGAAGCAGTGGCGGGCGAGGGGAGACGTCGTCGAGCGACAGCGTTTGCGACAGCCGGTTTCGAGGCGAACGCTGCCGACACATGCAGGAATTCGAACGATGCTTGGTCGATCGCTAGTCCGGCGCCGGCGACGAATCGCCGCACCGCGTCCGATGGATCGGGCGGCGCGATTGCGCGCCGCGCGTCTGCGCTTCGGCGGCGCACATTTCAGGGGACAGGCTCGCGCGACGCGCGCAGCGAAGCCGCCGCCGCAAACGAGTGGCCGTCGCCACATTGCCCTTTCGAGCACGCTTTCTTCATTGGTTCGCTAATCTAATATTCTTACTTGAGCTGGGCGGTTCTATGTTCGAAGGCTTGTCCATTTGTTCGTTTAACGAAATTCTGAACGCCACTTGCAAGAACAGCCTCTTTGAGCAGACGGCGTACCACGTTCGTCAACTGGGCTTCAAGAATTTCGCGTACCGGCATCAGATCGCCGGGATGTCGTCGAGTCGCTGCATGCTCGACGGCTTTCCCGCCGAATGGCGCCTGCGATACGACTCCGCCGACTATCTGTCGATCGATCCCGTGGTCCAGCATTGCCGATGCCGGACCGTGCCGCTGATCTGGAGCGACGAGCTGTACACGACCGGCCGCGCGAAGATCATGCGCGACGAAGCGAAGTCGTACGGTCTCGTCTACGGGCTCAGTTGCCCGGTTCACGACCGCGGCGGCACGATCAGCATGCTCAGCATGGCGACCGACGCGCCTTTCGAGCGCGACACGATCGACGTACTGAGATTGCTGAGCCTGTCGCAGCTGCTCGCGAGCTTCGTGCATGCGGCGATGCAGGAACTGCTCGACTGCCGGCTCAGGCGGCAAGGCTCGTGCGATCTGACGGCGCGCGAGCGGGAATCGCTGCAATGGGCGGGACGCGGCAAGACGGCTTGGGAAATCTCGAAGATTCTCGGTATTTCCGAGCGGACGGTGGTGTTCCATCTGTCGAACGCCGCGCGGAAAATCGGCGCGAACAATCGCGCGCAGGCGGTCGTCATCGCGGCGGCGCGCGGATTGATCTGACGGTGCGCGCCGACGGGCAGCATGGGCGCGCGATCGCGGCGTGCGTCATGTGCGTGCATCATGTGCCGGCATCGCCGGTCGACGACGTATCCGGATCGCAACGGCGCACGCGAATGCCGCGGCGTGCGAGGATGCCGCGCGGCCGCGCCCTGACCCTGTTGCAGCGCATGCCGCGCTATATCGCCCGCCGCGATTTACTTTGCGAAATCGCTTCGTAGACCGCCCCATCGGGCGGTCCTATCATCGATCGAAGTTCATTCTCCAAATGAAGCAGCCGCATCGACGCGCAAGCGCGGGCGGCTTCGTCCGCCCGCCGACATCGTTCGCTCCGGCATCCTGAAGAGAGTACCTCCTATGCAGTCTCGCCCGTTTCTTGCGCGCATCGTCCGGCGCGCTTCGCGCGCTTTTGTGGCGGTGCTCGCGAGCGCCGCGTTCGTTGCGCCGCTCGCGCATGCCGATTCCGCACCGCTCAAGGTCGGCATCGCGACGAGCCCGCAGATCGAAGCGCTGAAGGTCGCCGCGAAGGAGGCGAAGGCGCAGGGACTCGACGTGAAGATCATCGAATTCACCGACTGGAACACACCGAACGCCGCGCTCGCGAACGAGGACATCGACGTCAACTACTTCCAGCACATCCCGTTCCTCGAGAATGCGAAGCAGCAGGGCGGCTACGACTTCGCCGCGATCGCAAACGATCCCGTCAACGGCCGCCTGTTGCTGCAGCAGCGTGCGGAGCTCGTCAAGCTGAGACCGGGCGCCGATTACCGCGCGACGACGCGCGACATCGTTGCGAATCCGAAACATCTGAAGATCGTGCCGCTCGAAGCGTCGCAGCTCGCGCGCACTCTCGACGACGTCTACCTCGCGCAAGGCTATCCGAGCTTCATCAAGCTCGCGGGCGCCGCCGATCCGAACAGCGCGCTGCTGTTCGACGGCGTCGAGAACAAGCTATCCGCGCTGCAATGGGTCGTGCGGCCGGAACGCGTCGACGATCCGCGTATCCGCAAGTTCATTTCGATCTACCCGCATTCGCCGGCGATCCGCAAGGCGCCCGACAACGCATTCGGCTCGCTGTACGCGGTCGCGTGGTGACGCGGGAGCCCGTGCAATGGCGAACAGGAAGATCCTGCTGAACGCGTTCAACATGAATTGCGTCGGCCACATCAACCACGGTTTGTGGACGCATCCGCGCGACCGCTCCGCACATTACACCGACCTCGACTACTGGGCCGATCTCGCGCGCACGCTCGAGCGCGGCAAGTTCGACGGGATCTTCCTCGCCGACATCGTCGGCGTCTACGACGTCTATGGCGGCAGCCCCGACGTCGCGCTGCGCGAATCGGTGCAGGTGCCCGTCAACGATCCGCTGCTGCTCGTGCCGGCGATGGCGCAGGTGACGCGACACCTCGGCTTCGGCGTGACCGCGAATCTCACGTACGAGCCGCCGTATCTGTTCGCGCGGCGGATGTCGACGCTCGATCATCTGACGAAGGGGCGCATCGGCTGGAACATCGTCACCGGCTACCTCGACAGCGCCGCACGCGGAATGGGGCTCGTGAAGCAGATCGAGCACGACGATCGCTACGCACGCGGCGACGATTACATGGACGTCGTCTACAAGCTGTGGGAGCGGAGCTGGGACGACGACGCGGTGATCCGCGACCGCGACGCGCGCGTGTTTGCGCAGCCGGACAAGGTGCGACGCGTGCGTCACGACGGGCCGTATTATTCGGTTGACGCGATCCATCTGAGCGAGCCGTCGCCGCAGCGCACGCCGGTGCTTTATCAGGCCGGATCGTCGGTGCGCGGCGTCGAGTTCGCCGCGAAGCACGCCGAGTGCGTGTTCGTGAACGGGCAGAGCAAGGCCGCCGCGCGCTCGGCGGTGACGGACATTCGCGCGGCCGCCGCGCGGATCGGACGCGATCCGGCGTCGATCAAGATCTTCGCGGGCATCACGGTCGTGACGGCGGAGAACGCGCGGCTCGCACGCGAGAAGTTCGACGAATACCGGCGCTACGCGAACCCCGAAGCAGGGCTCGCGCATTTCGCGAGCTCGACCGGCATCGATTTCGCGCGCTTCGGTCTCGACGAGCCGATCGCGCACGTGAAGACCGATTCGATCCAGTCGGCCGTTGACGCGATCTCGAAGAAAAGCACGTCGGGCGTGTGGACCGTGCGGCGCATGCTCGAGCAGATGTCGATCGGCGGGCGCTATCACCCGGTCGTCGGCTCGCCGTCTCAGGTCGCGGACGAGCTTGCCGCGTGGATCGACGAAACGGGCGTCGACGGCTTCAACGTGACGCGCACGGTGATGCCCGAGTCGTTCGAAGATTTCGTCGACTGGGTCGTGCCGGAACTGCAGAATCGCGGCCTTTATAAGGAGGACTACGATTGCGCGCCGACGCTGCGCGCGAAGCTCTTCGGCGGAAGCGCGCGGCTGCCCGACTGGCATGCGGGCGCGCAGCACCGGTTCGGCCGCGTGCGCGAAGCCGAGAAAGTGTGAGAAGGCGACGAGGCGATCCGATGGTGCAACTATTCGATTCCCCATGTTTCATCGAACGCTCGACGGCGGCCAGGCGAGAAGCCGGCGCGGCCGCGCGCGACGCGGCGGCTGCATTTGCGGCGGGTGCGGCCGTGTCGTTCGAGCATGCGAGCAAGGTGTTCAACGGTCCGCACGGCCCGTCGGCCGCGCTGCGCGCCGTGACGCTCGACGTCGCGCGCGGCGGCGTGTTCGGCGTGATCGGCCGCAGCGGCGCAGGCAAGTCGACGCTGCTGCGGCTCATCAACGGGCTCGAACGGCCGTCGTCGGGCGCGGGCGTGAACGGCGTCGACGTCGGCGCGCCGGATGGGACGTCGAGCGTCGCGCGGGCCGGACATCGCGTCCGCATGGCGGGCGTCGCGTCGGCTCCCGAAGAAGCTCACCGTTGCACCTGCGGAACGATTCGGAACGTGCGCATCGTTCACGGCGCGTCGACGCGGTACGCGGATGGCGAGCGCCACGGCTGCCATTGCGATGGCGACGCCGACGACATGCGCCGCGCGAGCGCCCGCGCATGGAACATGGAACTGACATGCGGGCTCGTGACGATGGCGGTTTTCGGGAAGCAATGCCACGGCCGCGTCGCGACGACGGCGAGACGATGATGATCGTAATCGGCTCGCAGCATGGCGCGGTTCGAGTCGTCCGACATCCGTCGAAGGCCGCGCGGCGCGCCATGCATGAACGTCGGGCAGGCAGCCGCGTTGCCGCGACGAGCGAATGTCCGGGCAGTGGAGCAATCGCAAGAAACGTAAGCAATCCTCGTCGATCGTCGACGCGCATGCTTGCGGAGCAACGCTGATCCTTCATACAGCCGCGCGTCGCACATTTCGATGCATGTCGGCGCGGTTGTGTGACGCGATGATGTTCCGACACATATTTGTACATTGATTACAGGTGCCCGGCGCTAGTATTCGACGTACACCACACTGCTTATCGGGCGATCGACAACAACCGGCGGTGCGGCGCGTGCGGACGCGTGACATCGCGGTCCGCCGTCGCATCGACCGGCGAGCCCGCCATCTGGGAAGCCTCCGAATGAACGATCCACGAGTCCTGGTTGAACTGACTGCCGAAGCGGACCGAGGGCCGCGCACGCTCGCCGAGCTGATCGCGGCACTGCGCGCGAGCGCGCCCGAGCGCGATCGCGCGGGCGGCCACGCGGCGCGCGAGAAGCGGTGGATCGCCGACGCCGGCTTGCTGACGCTTGCGGTGCCGCGCGAATTCGGCGGCCAGGAAGCCGGCTGGCCCGTGATCTATCACACGATCCGCGCGCTCGCGCGCGTCGACAGTGCGCTCGCGCATCTGCTCGGCTTTCAATGCTTGCAGATCGTCAGCGTCGACGTATGGGGCAGCGCCGCGCAGCGCGAGCGCTATCTGCGCGGCACGGTCGAGCACGACTGGTGGTGGGGCAACGCGGTGAACCCGCTCGACGCGCGGCTCGTCGCACACGCGACGGGCGACGGCGGCTACCGGCTCGACGGCGTCAAGGGCTTCTGCTCAGGCACGCGCGGCTCGCAGCGGATGACGATATCCGCGCACGATCCGGACACGGGCAAGCCGGTGTTCGCCGTCGTGCCGACCGGGCGCGAAGGGATCGCGGTGCGCGACGACTGGGATCCGATCGGCCAGCGGCAAACCGACAGCGGCAGCGTGTCGTTCGACGGCGTGCGCGTCGAGCCCGACGAAGTGCTGCATCGCTCGGAGACGCCGCCGACGCCGCGCGCGACGCTGCGCACGCTCGTGTCGCAGCTCGTGCTGACGAATCTCTTCGTCGGCATCGCGGAAGGCGCGCTCGCCGAGGCGCGCGACTACGTGCAGCGAGCGGGGCGGCCATGGGTGCATTCGGGCGTCGACCGAGCGGCCGACGATCCGTACACGCTGCAGCGCTTCGGCGACATGCGCGTGCAGGCAGTGAGCGCCGAGGCGCTCGCGGATCGCGCGGCGCGGGCGCTGCAGACCGCATGGGCGAAGAAGGCGGCGCTGACGGCCGATGCGCGCGCGGAAGTCGCGCTCGCGGTGTCGGAGGCGAAGATCGTCGCGCAGCGTGCGGCGCTTGACGTCAGCGAGGCGCTGTTCGACGCCTGCGGCGCGCGTGCGACGGCCGCGCCGCTCGCGCTCGACCGCTTCTGGCGCAATGCGCGCACGCATACGCTGCACGATCCTCTCGACTACCGGCTGCGCGACGTCGGCCGCTATGCGCTGACGGGCATGCTGCCCGACGCGTCGCTCTACACGTGACGCGTCCGCGCGCGTCGCAGGTTCGCGAGCCGCGCGATCTTCCTTCTCATTCGATCGGTTGCCGCGCGAAACGCGCGGCGAACGTCTCGAACGCGGCGATGTCGGCGCGCGGCGTGCCGATTGCCGTGTCGCTCGGGCCGGCATCGTCCATCTGCACCGGCTGGCAGTCGATCAGATGCCGCGCATTCGGAAACTTAGACATCCTGGGCAATCGGTAGCGCAGCCGGAACAGCCGCGGCAGCATGCCGCGCGGCTTGCGCAGATCGTCGATCTGCTGCACCGACGCATCGAACCAGAAGCGCGACCACGCAGCCTGTTTCTCGCCGCGGGGCGCGGCGATGAACTCGGTCAGCACGAGCAGGATGTATGGGATGTCGCGTTGCGCGAGCGTTGGCCACGCCCACAGCTTCAGCACGTCCGCGTGCTCGATCACGCGCATGAAGCGCGCGATCCCGAACGCGGACGCTGTCTGCCGGATCGTGTGCAGATGCCGCTGCCAGTGGCGGAAGAAGGTTGCGCGCTGCCGCCGGCCGTGCTCGTCGAGCGGCGGGCCGACGTGGACCGCGAGCGGGTTCGGCAGCGCGTCGTTGACGAGCGGGCAGCGCGCGAATTCGCCTGCCAGATGGACGAAGCGGCGCGCGTGCGAGCGGTCGCGCAACTGCACGACGTAGAGCGCTTCCAGGCAGAGCGGGCAGCGTGCCCACCCGCGCGGGACGGGTTCCGCACGACAGAGTTCGTCGACGTGGACCAGTCGATCCTCCACCGGGTGCAGCGCGTATTCGAGCATCGGCCGTGCTTTCATGTCGGTGCCGGTCCGGTCCCGGACGACGCGGCGCGCATGCGCCGACGCCACGTGCGGGCCGTGAGATCAACGAAGTCAACCAAGATCGGTACCCCGAATCAGACACGCTGCGTGTGACACGTTGATGTGCAGTCCGTGACGTTTCGCGATTTTTGTATCGGCGGATGTTGCAGCGGCCGGAGGGCCCGAGGGCCCGACGGCTGGGCGTCGCGCGCTGCCCGCGGCTGTCATCGCGCGACGCCCAGCGACACGCGCAATCCGTCCATGATGCGTTGATAGCGCGCCCTCACTTCGTCCCTCGACGCGACGTCCGTGCTCGAGAAGCGGGCGGACCAGGCGGGATGCCATCGATAGGTGCCGTGACCGATGCGGTCGCCGTCGGGGCTCGCGATCGTCGACCTGATCCGCGCGTCCTGTCCGGCGCCGGAATGCGTGTCGAACAGCGCGTCGAGGTACGCCTGATAGGCGCGGTAGACGTCGTCGTCGAACAGGTGGCGGTAGATGTGGATCGTCCGGTCGAGCTCGCGCTTCGTGCGGATCACGTCGTCGGGCGAGATGTCCTTCCACGGGCCGACCCACGTGTAGAAGCACAGCAGGCGGTTGAGGAGCGGCGCGACCGCGTCATAGACGGCGAGCCGCTTTTCGATCAGCTTCTGGTTCGTCCACTGGACGAGCTCGAGCTGCTTGAGCCGATGGCTGAGGAGCCAGCCGAACGCGGCGACGGACAGCGGCGTGAGGACATCGGCGGCGAGCTTGACGATCTCCAGCGAATTCCATGGATGGTCCGGCGTCGGCATGCGCGCTCCTCGTCGAAAAATCCCAATTTAGCATCGGCGACGGCGGCCGCGGCGTGACGAACGCGTTACGCCGCCCGTTCGTACAGCGTCCGCACGTACTGCAGATGCCGCTCAGCCGCGGCGCGCGCGCGTTCGGGGTCCTTGGCGGCGATCGCTTCGTAAATTTCGGTGTGCTGCTCGAGGAGCGCGCGCTCCATCGTGTCCGCATGGTTCACGAGCCGGTGCGACTTGTGCATCGATTCCTGCAGCAGCCCGTGGATGCCGTGCATCACGTGGATCAGCGCGACGTTGTGCGTCGCATCGGCGATCGCGAGGTGGAAGTTCGCGTCGACCTCGGCGAGCCGGCCTGGCTCGTGCTTCAGCGACAGGCCCGCGAGCGAATCGAACGCGTCCTTGATCTTCGCGAGATCGCCGGGCGTCGCGCGCTCGGCCGCGTAGGCGGTCGAGATCGTTTCGAGGCCATGCCGCAGTTCGAGCACGTCGTGGCTCGCTTCAGGGTTTTGCAGCAGCAGATCGGCGAGCGGGTTCGACACGACGGGCGCCGTGATGTCCGCGACGACGAAGCCGCCGCGTCCGACCGAGCCGATGAAGCCGTCCGCTTCGAGCCGCACGAGCGCCTCGCGCAGCGACGGGCGCGACACGTTCAACTGCGCGGCGAGCTCGCGCTCGGTCGGCAGCTTCTGACCGGGCAGCAGCTTGCCGGCCGAGATGAGCGACTTGATCTGATCGGACACCACGTCGGACAGGCGTACGCGGGTATAGGACTCGACAGGCTGAAACGTCATGCACGGGCCTTCTGGACGGTTGGGGTGCGCGGGCGCCGGTCGGTGCGGCCGGGCGTTCGCGGCGCGTCGGCCGACCTGCGCCGGGGCGTGCGGCGGCCGCGCGGGATTATACCCGCCGGGGCGCCGACGGCCGTCCGAGGCAATGCCGGCGCGGGTTTCGGCGCGATCGGCAAGATTGGGATCGGCGTTTTCCCTGATGGCCGCGACATTGACAGCCGGTTGCCATCTCACTATCTTGGCCAGCGTGGTCAGACCAACATGACCAAGTATAGGTCACCGAAGCCAGCCGCGCGCGATCGCGCGGCGATCCGTTGAAGCGAAGAAGCGGCCGCGACGAGCGGCCGGGAAGAAACACATGGACCCATCCCCGCAGACCGCCGGCTTGCCCGGCGGCGCCCGCGAGACGCCGCGCGTCGGACTGTTCGTCACGTGCCTCGCGAATCTCTTTCGGCCGAGCGCCGCGCTCGCCGCCGTGCAATTGCTCGAGGCGGCCGGTTGCACGGTCGATGCGCCGCGCGCGCAGACCTGCTGCGGCCAGCCGGCGCTGAACAGCGGCGATTTCGACGACGTGCGCCGCATCGCGCGCCGCACGATCGACGTGTTCGAAGGCTACGACTACGTCGTCGCGCCGTCCGGCTCGTGCATCCGCACGCTGCGCCACGACTATCCGGACCTGCTCGCGAGCGATCCCGCCTGGAAGCCGCGCGCCGAGCGGCTCGCCGCGCGCGCGCACGAGCTGACGAGCTTTCTGACCGACGTGCTCGGCTGGGCGGGCCCCGAGCGCGTCGCGGTGCCGGACTGCACGCTGACCTATCACGACACCTGCTCGGGCCTGCGCGGCCTCGGCATCAAGGCGCAGCCGCGCGCGCTGTTGTCGCGCGTCGAGGGCGTCGCGCTGAAGGAAATGAAGGATGCCGAAGTCTGCTGCGGCTTCGGCGGCACGTTCTGCGTGAAGTATCCGGAGATCTCGACGAAGATCGTCAGCGACAAGACCGCGAACGTCGCCGCGAGCGGCGCGGCCGTGCTCGCGGGCGGCGATCTCGGCTGCCTGATGAACATCGGCGGGCGGCTGAAGCGCGAAGGGAGCCCGGTGCGCGTCTATCACGTCGCCGAAGTGCTGACCGGGATGAACGTCGATCCGATCTGCGGGGAGGGCGAATGAGCGCGCAACCTTCTGCGACGACGACGTTCAAGGCGCGCGCGAGCGCCGCGCTGCACGATGCGCAGCTCCAGGAAGCGCTCGGGATGCTCGGCGAAGGCTGGATCGAGAAGCGGCGGCGCGTCGTGTCGCTGTTGCCGGAGTTCGAGCTGCTGCGCGAGCGCGCGAAGACGGTGAAGGATCACGTGCTCGCGAATCTCGATACGTATCTCGAACGCTACGAAGCGGCCGTCACGCGCGCGGGCGGCGTCGTCCACTGGGCGAACGACGCGGCCGACGCGCGCGAGATCGTGCTGAAGATCTGCCGCGACGCGAACGCGAAGACCATCACGCGCGGCAAGTCGATGGTCGGCGAGGAGATCGGGCTGCCCGCCGCGCTCGAGGGCGCGGGGATGGAGGTCGTCGAAACCGATCTCGGCGAATACATCGTGCAGCTCGCGCACGAAGGACCGAGCCACATCGTGTTCCCGGCGCTGCACAAGACGATCGGTCAGGTTACCGAACTGTTCGCCGAGCATCATTCGGCCGCGCAATACGACGGGCCGCGCGAGACCGTCGCGGACGTCGTCGGCGAGGCGCGCAAGGTGCTGCGCGACAAGTTCTTCGTCGCCGACGTCGGCATCACGGGCGCGAACTATCTCGTCGCCGAGACAGGCTCGAACGTGATCTGCACGAACGAAGGCAACGGCGATCTCACGTCGACGCTGTCGCGCGTGCACATCGTGACGGCGGGCATCGAACGCGTCGTGCCGACGCTCGACGACGTCGCGCTGTTCGTGCGCCTGCTCGGCCGCAGCGCGACGGGGCAGGAGATCACGTCGTACACGACGTTCAGCACGGGCCCGAAGCGCGACGACGATCTCGACGGGCCGCGCGAGTATCACGTCGTGCTCGTCGACAACGGCCGCACGCGGATGCTCGCGGGCGAGTTCCGCGACATGCTCCGCTGCATCAGATGCGGCGCGTGCATGAACCATTGCCCGGTGTACGGCGCGGTCGGCGGGCATGCATACGGCTGGGTCTATCCGGGGCCGATGGGCGCCGTCCTCACGCCGCTTCTGCAAGGTATCGAACACGACACCGATCTGCCGAACGCGTGCACGCTGAACGGACGCTGTGCGGAAGTGTGTCCGGTGAAGATTCCGCTGCCGACGCTGCTCAAGAAGCTGCGCGGGATGCAGTTCGACGCGCGGCTCACCGCGCCCGGTACGCGCTTCCTGCTGCGCGCGTTCGGCGTGGTCGCGCGGCGGCCGACGCTGTATCACTGGCTGACGCGCGTCGGCGCGCGCGTGCTGCGCGGCCTCGGCGGCAAGCGCGGCAGCATCGCGCGCGTGCCGTTCGCATCCGGCTGGACCGATTCGCGCGAATTGCCGAAACCGCCGCCGCGCACGTTCTTCGAGACGTGGGACGCGACGCGCGCGAACCAATCGGAGGTGCGTCGATGAGCGCGCGCGACGACATTCTCGGCCGTATTCGCGCGGCGCTCGGCAGCGAGCGCGCGCAGCTCGCCGCGCAGTTTCCGGCGCAGGCGCAAACGAAGGGCGCGGGTGCATCCGCCGCGTCGAATGCGAATGCCGCGTTCGCGCCGGACGCATCGTTTTCCGCCGCGTCTTCCGCCGCGTGCGGCCCGGCGATTTCGCTCGGCGACGTCGATCTCGTCGCGCGCTTCGTCGCGAAGGCGCAGCAGGTGTCGGCGACGTGCACGCGTATCGCGACGGCCGCCGACGCGCCCGCGGCCGTCGATGCATATCTGCGCGACGCGGGCCTGGCCGGTGCGCCGTTCGTCGTCGCGGCGGCGCTCGAAGCGCTGCCGTGGCGCACGCACGGCGCGCTGCCCGGCGTCGACTTGCGGCGCGACGGACTCGTCAGCGTGACGCCGTCGTTCGCGGCGATCGCGGAGACGGGCAGCGTCATGTGCCTGTCGTCGGCAGCGACGCCGACGTCGCTCAACTTCGTCGCCGCGACGCACGTCGTGCTCGTGAATCGCAGTGCGATCGTCGCGACGATGGAGGACGCGTGGGCGCGCGTGCGCGCGTCGGTGCCTGTGTTGCCGCGCGCGGTCAACGTGATCACGGGACCGTCGCGCACCGCCGACGTCGAGCAGACCGTTCAGGTCGGCGTGCATGGGCCGCAGCGGGTTCTCGTGCTGATTTGCGACGACGCCTGAAAGCCAGCATGGATGGGGCATCCGATGCGCGCCGCGTTCGACCGCGGCGTGCTCGATGGATCGTGCCGCGTCAAGTCGCGCGTTGCATCGCGCGTTGCTCGTCGAAATGCTCGTTGATGCACGACGCGGTCGCGCAAAGCAGTGCGGTGTGCTGATTGTTGCGCGGCGTCGTCGCGATATCGCAAATGCGCGGGGCGGCATCAAAGCATCAAAGCAAAGAAGCAAAGAAGCAAAGAAGCAAAGAAGCAAAGAAGCGGCAAGAAGCGGCAAGAAGCGAAAACCGAACGCAGCAACCCGGCGATTCGACGACGTTGAATCCCCCGACACCCAGAAGCAGGCGACGCGCGCCCACCTCGCGCACCGCACCGATACCAAAGCGCCGGCACTGACCGGCGCATCGATTCGAACGGCCGCGAGGCCGTCGCCCGATTCAGATTCATTCATGGAAGGAGACACCCGTGCAGGTTTGGAACCAGGTCTATTTGCCGCTTCGCGGCGTCGGCTGGTCGGCGCTTGCAGCCGGCGCGCCGATCATTCTTTTCTTCGTGTCGCTCGCGGTGCTGCGGCTCAAGGGGCACGTCGCGGGCGCGCTGACGCTCGCGCTTTCGCTCGTCATCGCGATCGCCGTCTACGGGATGCCCGCCGAGCGCGCGTTCGCATCGGCCGCCTACGGCTTCGCGTACGGCCTGTGGCCGATCGCATGGATCATCGTCACCGCGGTGTTCCTCTACAAGATCGTCGTGAAGAGCGGCCAGTTCGATGTCATCCGCAGCTCGATCGTGTCGCTGACCGACGATCAGCGCTTGCAGATGCTGCTGATCGGCTTCTCGTTCGGCGCATTCCTCGAAGGCGCGGCGGGCTTCGGCGCGCCGGTCGCGATCACGGCCGCGCTGCTCGTCGGCCTCGGCTTCAATCCGCTCTACGCGGCGGGCCTCTGCCTGATCGCGGATACCGCGCCCGTCGCGTTCGGCGCGCTCGGGATTCCCGTGATCGTCGCGGGGCAGGTATCGGGCCTCGATCCGATGGCGGTCGGCGCGATGGCGGGACGCCAGTTGCCGTTCCTGTCGTTCTTCCTGCCGTTCTGGCTCGTGTTCGTGATGGACGGCGTGAAGGGCGTGCGCGAAACGTGGCCCGCCGCGCTCGTCGCGGGCGGCAGCTTCTCGCTCGTGCAGTTCTTCACGTCGAACTACATCGGGCCCGAGCTGCCCGACGTGACGTCCGCGCTCGCGAGCCTCGTCGCGCTCGCGTCGTTCCTGAAGGTGTGGCAGCCGAAGCGCGCGCGCGAGGCCGCGGGCGCGAGCATGGTCGCCGCGGCGGGCGGCGGCGCGCTCGCGCTGGGCGGCATGCCGGGCGGCCTGGGTGGCGCGCGCGCGATGGGCGGCCGTCAGCCTTCGCCGTATTCGCTTGCGCAGATCGTGCGCGCGTGGTCGCCATTCGTCGTGCTGACCGTGATGGTGACGATCTGGAGCATGAAGCCGTTCAAGGCGCTGTTCGCGAAGGGCGGCGCGCTCGCGTTCACGACGCTGCCGTTCCACGTTCCGCATCTCGACAAGCTCACGCAGAAGATGGCGCCCGTCGTCGCGCATCCGACGCCCGTGCCCGCCGTGTTCAACTGGGATCTGCTCGCGGCGACGGGCACGGCGATCCTGCTGTCGGCGGTCGTATCGATGGCAATCCTGAACGTTCCGGCGCGCGCCGGGCTGCGCACGTTCGTCGAGACGCTGAAGGACCTGAAGCGTCCGGTGCTGTCGATCGGTCTCGTGCTCGCGTTCGCGTTCGTCGAGAACTATTCGGGGATGTCGACGACGCTCGCGCTGCTGCTCGCGGGCACGGGCGCCGCGTTCCCGTTCTTCTCGCCGCTGCTCGGCTGGATCGGCGTGTTCCTGACGGGCTCCGACACATCGTCGAATGCGCTGTTCTGCTCGCTGCAGGCGACGACCGCGCAGCAGATCGGCGTGCCGAGCACGCTGCTCGTCGCGGCGAACACGACGGGCGGCGTCGCGGGCAAGATGATTTCGCCGCAGTCGATCGCGGTCGCTTGCGCGGCGGTCGGTCTCGTCGGACACGAGGCGGATCTGTTCCGCTTCACGCTCCGGCATAGCCTGTTCTTCGCGTTGATCGTCGGCGTGATGACTTGCGTGCAGGCGTATTGGCTGACGGGGATGGTCGTGCATTGAACGCGTCGGCGGCGAGCGCGCCGGTGCGCACGCCGCGGTTCGTGACAGCGTGGGCTGGCTCGTTGCTGCCGGCGAAAACGTGATGCATGCGGGTCCGCGCACCTGCGCTGCGGCCCTGTTTTGCGCTGCTTCGTACGGACTGCCGTGTAAAGATTTGCTACAACCTTTTGCTTGGAACGACGGACGAGACCTCCTATTCTGGCGGATTTACGAGATAGCCGCGCCCGGCGCGGCTGCGTCGATTCATCACCAGGAGGTCACGCATGACGCGTTCCGTCGATTCCGGCGTCATTTTTTTCGCACGGCTCCTGCTTGCCGTGCTGTTCCTTTGGGGCGGCGCGATGAAGCTTCTGGGCTACGGCGAGTTCGTCGGCTATCTGAAGGGGCTCGGCGTGCCGTTCACGCAGGTCGCGGCGCCCGCGATCGTCGCGCTCGAAGCGCTGGGCGGCCTGCTGCTCGTCGTCGGGTACAAGGTGAAGCCGCTCGCGCTCGTGCTCGCGTTCTACACGCTCGCCGCCGCGCTCATCGGTCACAATTTCTGGGACGCGACCAATTCGGCTTTGCAGCGCGACATGGTCGTGCACTTCTGGAAGAACGTCGCGATCGCGGGCGGCTTCCTGCTGCTGTACGTGACGGGCGCGGGCAGCGTCAGCATCGATGGCGCGCGGCGGTCGTCGTCCTCGTACGGATCGCTGCGCTGAGCCGCGGATAGCGGCGGCCCGCGCGGCGCACCGGTCCTTTCCCTTGCCTGCCTTCGCGCGCCCTCAGCGCGGATACGCGATCACGCCGTCGTCTACCGAGAGCACGATCCGCTCGCCGAGCGCCGGGCACCGATAGCCCGGCACGCGCGCGCGGATCAGCGTATCGGGCGCGTCGACGAGCTGCGCGCGCAGATATGCATCCTGTCCGCCGAACGTCACGTCGCGCACGATCGCATCGTGCCAGCGCTCATGGTCGGCGCGCGGCGCGGATGCGCTTTGGACCCGGATCTGCTCGGGGCGCAGCAGCGCATCGACGGGGCCGTCGGGCAGCGGTGCGCGCAGCGGCAGGCGCCCGAGCACGCACACGACGAAGCCGCGTTCGACGACGCCTTCGAACAGCATCGCATCGCCGATGAACGACGCGAGCTCGCGCGTCGCCGGCTGACGATAGAGCGTTTCGGGCCGCGCCGTCTGCACGAGCCGACCCTGCCACATCACCGCGACCTCGTCGCCGAGCGACAGCGCTTCGGGCTGATCGTGCGTGACGAGCACGGCGGTCGCGCGGGCGGCGGCGAGCGCGTCGACGACGGCCGCGCGCGTTTCGAGCCGCAGAGACGTGTCGAGCGACGAGAACGGTTCGTCGAGCATCACGAGCGACGGCCCGGGTGCGAGCGCGCGGGCGAGCGCGACGCGCTGCTGCTGGCCGCCCGAGAGCTGCTGCGGCGCGCGGTGCGCGAACGCGCCGGGCAGGCCGACCATGTCGAGCAGTTCCGCGACGCGATGGTGCGCGCGCCGCTGCGCGCGCGGCAGGCCGAACGCGATGTTGTCGGCGACCGTCAGATGCGGGAACAGCGCGCCTTCCTGCGGCACGTAGCCGATGCGCCGCGCTTCGGGCGGCAGATGGACGCCGGGCCCCGCGACGCGGCGTCCGTCGATGTCGACGGTGCCGTGCTCCGCGCGCTCGAAGCCGCACAGGATGCGCAACAGCGTCGTCTTGCCGCTGCCGGACGGGCCGAGCAGCGCGAGCAGCGCGCCGCGCCCGACGGTCAGGCTCACGTCGTGCAGCACGGCGTGGCCGTCGAACGATTTGTGCACGTGCTGGATGCGAAGTTCGCTCATGGGGACCGCAAAAGACAAGATGTCAGGCGCCGCCCGACGGAACCGCGCGGACCGCCGAGCGGCCGAGCAGCACGAACAGCAGTGCGGATGCGACGAGCGACAGCGCGACGAGCAGCGCCGCATAGGGCGCGGCGGCGGCGAACGCGAGCGTCGACGTATCGCTCCATACCTGCGTCGCGAGCGTGCGCGTGCCGATCGGCGACAGCAGCAGCGTCGCGTTCAGCTCGGTGACGACGGAAATGAACACCATCGTCGCCGCCGCGCCGAGGCCCGGGCCCGCGAGCGGCAGCAGCACGCGCCACATGGTTTGCATCCACGTGAGGCCGAGCGCGCGCGCGGTTTCCTCCAGGCGCACCTGCGCCTGCGCAACCGCCGCACGCACGCTGACGAGCGCGAGCGGCAGGAACAGGATCGCATACGCGACGATCAGCATCGGCGTGCTTTGATACAGCGGCTGCAACAGCCGCACAGTCAGCGACACGATCGCGAGCGCGACGACGATGCCGGGCATCCCCTGCGCTGTGAACACGAGGCGCTCGAGCGCGGTTGCGATGCGGCTCGGATAGCGCACCAGCAGGAAGGCGAGCGGCAGCGCGAGCGCGGCCGTGAGCGCGGCGGCGGCGATGCCGAAGCCGGCCGATGCGAGCGTCGCGTTCCACAGCAACTCGGGCGACACGTCGGCGGGCGTGACGGCGGCGACGCCCTGCTGGGTGAGCCAGTAGCCGATCATCGTAAGCGGCACGCCGAGCGTCGCGGCGGCGAGCGCCGCGAGGCCCGCGACCGCCGCCCAGCGCCATGCGCCGAGCGCGTAGCGGTGAGCGGCGCGACGCGTGCCGCGATGCGTGAGGTCGTAGCGTGCGCGGCCGCGCACGCGGAATTCGAGCACGACGCACAAGAGGCACAGCGCGATCAGCAGGCAGCCGAGCAGCGAGGCGCCGCCGCCGTCGAACTCGATCCGGTATTCGGCGTAGATCTCGGTCGTGAAGGTGCGATAGCGCAGCAGCGTGAACGCGCCGAACTCGGACAGCACGCCGAGCGCGACGAGCAGCATGCCGCCCAGCAGCGCGGGCCGCAGTTGCGGCAGCACGACGCGCGCGAACACGTGCGCGGGGCGGCAGCCGAGCGTGCGCGCGCTTTCCTCGAGCGCCGGATCGAGCCCGCGCAGCGCGGCGGCGACGGGCAGATAGACGAGCGGGAAATACGACGACGCGAGCACGAGCAGCGCGCCGATAAAATCCTGCAGGTCGAGGCTGATCGATACCCACGCATAGCTGGTGATGAACGGCGGCACGGCGAGCGGCGCCGCGGCGAGCGCGGCCCACAGATGGCGTGCGGGCAGATCGGTGCGCTCGACGAGCCACGCGACAGCCGTGCCGAGCACCGCGCACACGAGCGTCGCGGCGAACGTGATCGCGAGCGTGTTGCCGAGCAGCTCGGCGACGATCGGGCGGAACAGCAGCTCGCTCGCGTCGCCGGCGCCGAGGCTTGCCGCGCGATACGCGGTAAACGCGATCGGCAGCAGCACGGCGAGCGGCCCGAGCGCCGCCGCCGCGGCGAGCCCGCGCGGCACGCGGCGCGGCACGCGGTCGGGAACGGACGGCGGCGCGGCGGGCGTCGCGCGGGCGACGGTGTCGGTCATGCGGGCGCGCTCACAGGAGGCCGGCGCGGCGCAGCAGCTTGCCGGCCTGGCTGTCGTCGCCGAGCTGCTTGAACGTGATCGCGGGCGGGCTCAACTGGTCGAACGGCTTGAGGATCGGATCGGGCGCGACGCCCGGGTGCAGCGGATACTCGAAGCTGACGCGCCCCTTCGCCATCAGGTTCTGCGCGCGCTCGCCGGCGAGATAGGCGACGAACTTCTGCGCGTCGGCGCCATGCTTCGACGCCTTCATCACAGCCGCGCCCGATACGTTGACGAGGCCGCCGACGTCGCCGTTCGCGAAATGGAACATCGCGCTGCGGATCGCCTTGTCGCCGAGCTCGGCGTGCAGGCGCGCCCAGTAGTAGTTGTTGACGATGCCCGTCGCGACGGCGCCGCGATTGACGGCGGCCGTCACGCCTTCTTCGTCGTCGAAGATCTGCGCGTTGGTCTTCAGACCCTTCAGCCACTGCAGCGTCGCCGCCTCGCCTTTCAGCGCGAGCACGCCGCTCACGAGCGGCAGGAAATCGGCGTCGCTCGGCGCGATGCCGACCTTGCCCTTCCATTCCGGCTTCGCGAGATCCAGGAGCGACGCCGGCAACTGCTGCGGCTGGATTTTCGTGACGTTGTAGATGAGCACGTTCTCGCGCGCGAGCACGCCGACCCAGTTGCCGTCCGGCGAGCTGAAGCGGTCGGGCACGGCTGCGAGCGTCGCCGCGTCGGTTTTCGCGAGCAGGCCCTTTTCGTCGAGCAGCACGAGCTCGGGCGAGTTCTCGGTGAAGTAGACGTCGGCGGGTGTCCTGTCGCCTTCGGCGACGAGCTGCGCGGCGAGCGCCGGGCCTTCGCCCGTGCGCACCTTCACGCCGATGCCCGTCTGCGCTTCGAAGTCCTTCACGAGCTGGTTGACCACTTGCTCGTGTTGCGCGCTATAGAGCGTGAGCGTCGCGGCGGACGCGAGCGGCGCGGCCAGCGCGCCGGCGAGCGCTAGCGCGGCGGCGGCGGCGATGGCCGTCGTCGACGCATGGCGGCGCAGGCCGCGGAGGATGCATGCGTTGTTCATGTCGGTGTGTCTCTTTCGGTGATCCGGATTGGTCGGGACGTCGGCGTTCAGGCTTCGAACAGCGCGGCGCCGATGTACGAACCCGTTCGCGCACCCGGCGGGCACGCGAAGATCGCGCTGCCGACGTGCGTCGTGAACTGGTTCATGATGTCGAGCTTCGCGAGCTTTTCGTTGATCGGAATGAAGCCCGTGCGCGGGTCGCGCTGGTGCGCGACGAACATCAGCCCCGCGTCGTACTCGGTCTGCTGGCGCCACGGCGGCCAGCGCTCGATGTAGAAGTTCGTGCTGTCGTTGTACGAATACGCGCGGCGCAGGATCTGCGCGCCGTTGTTGGCTTGCGCGGACGCGAGCCGCGCGTGCGCGTTGTCCGGAATCACCGGATTGCCGTCGGCGTCGACTGCATCGAGATCGAGCGGATCGGATTCGTTGCGCTTGCCGAGCGGCGCGCCGCTGTACTTGTGGCGGCCGACCACCTGCTCCTGAAAGCCGAGTTCCGTGCCGTCCCAGTGCTCGAGCGTGATGCGGATGCGGCGCACGACCGTGTACGTGCCGTCCTTCATCCATGCCGGACCTTCGTCGCCCGCCCAGACAAATTGCTTCATCGCGGCCGGATCGTCGCGCGGCGGGTTCTGCGTGCCGTCCTTGAAGCCCATCAGGTTGCGCGGCGTTTCGCCGGGCTTGCCCGAGATGAAGCCCGTCTGGCCCCAGCGGATGCGCGCGGCGCTCGCACCGAGGCGCGCGAGCTGTCGCACCGCGTGGAACGCGACTTGCGCGTCGTTCGCGCACGCCTGCACGAAGAGGTCGCCGCCCGTTTTCTCGGGCAGCAACTGGTCGCCGTTGAAGCGCGGCAGATCGACGAGCGCGGCCGGGCGGCGGCGCGCGAGGCCGTAGCGATCCTTGCCGTTCAGCACGAACATGCCCGGTCCGAAGCCGAACGTGATCGTGAGGCCCGCCGCGCCGAGGCCGAGCGCGTCGCCCGAATCGACGGGCGGCTTGTCGTCGCCGGGTCCCTCGGCGGCGAGCGGCTGGGCGGTTTCACCGCGGGCAAGGCGTGCAGCCGCTTCGGTCCACGACTTCAGGAGCGCGATCAGGTCGGCGCGCGTGGCGGCCGTCAGGTCGAACGCCGCGAAATACGCGTGACTCTGCTGCGGCGTCACGATGCCGCCCTGGTGCGGGCCGTAGAACGGTTCGACGGCATCGTGCGGCGCCGCGCCGGCGGGTGCAGCCTGCGCCGCGTTGGCGGCCGCGGGTACGGCGGCGGCCGCGAGGCCCGCCGCCATCGCTGCGCCGCCGGCCTTCAGAAAGCCGCGCCGCGCGGGGCGTGAAAGAGAATGGAGGTCGTCTGTCATCGGAGCGCTCACTTCGCCAGCATCAGGGTGTTCACGTCGTCCTCGACGTAATAGAAGCCGTCGCCTTCCGGCGTCATCGCGATGCCGAACAGGTCGCCGTTGCCGGGCGGCGATTGCGCCTTGTCGGTGTCGATCCAGCGCGCATAGAGCTGCTTGCCCGTCGCCGGATCGATCTCGACGACCTGCCCGTTGAGCGCGTTGGTGACGAGCAGATGGCCGTTCGGCGCGGTCGCGAGCGCGAGCGGGCGGCGCAGGAAGCCGTCCGCCGTCACCTGGCGGCCGACGCCCGCGCTCGTGTCGCGCGTGAGCGGATCGTCGATCTCGACGATCCGGTTGCCGATCGCGTCCGACACGTACAGCTTGCTGCGGTCGCCCGACAGCGCGAGGCCCGTCGGGCCGACCAGGAACACGCCCTTGTCGGCCTGCGCGCCGAGACCGCTCGCGACGACCGTCTCTCGCTTCACGACGGGCGGCTTGCCGGCCGGAATCTCGAGATCGAGCCGCAGCACGGTGGCCTGCTTGAACACGGGCGGATTGCCGTTCGCGCCGCCGACGCCGAAGCCCGCGTTGCTGACGAAGAGCGTCGCGCGGTCGCCGTCGTCGACGACCGCCACGTTGCCCCACGGATCGTTGATGTTCGGGCTCGAGATCGTCGACGCGACCTTGCCTTCGCTGTCGAGCACGATCAGGCAGCCCGCGCCCTTCGTGTCGGTCGTGCCGTCGTTGCTCGGTGTGCTGCCGACGATCACCCAGCCGGATTTCAGCATCGTCATCGCGGTCGACAGGCCGACGCCGCCCGGGCACGTCTTCAGGTCGCGCGGGATCGCGGCGAACACGCTCATCTGTTTCGTCGACGGGCGATAGTCGACGATCGTGCTGCCGGTGCCTTGCAGGTTCGCCGCGTTGTTGAAGTTGTCGACGAGCACGTCGCCTTGCCGCACCGCACCCGCCGACACCGGCGCGACGGCGATCGCGTACGGGTTCTGGTCGCCGTTGTCGGGCACGGTGTTGACGAGCGTCGCGTGGCGATGCAGCGTTTCGAGAAAGCCCTGCGGCTCCGCGCGCGCGGCGGCGGCCGCAGCCAGCGCGGCCAGCGCGGCGGCGAATGCGCGCGCGGCGCGGCGCACGCGCGGCGAGGATGAGGACGATAGCATCGGTGAATCTCCTTGCAGGGGCGACGGCGTTGCGCGCCGTCGCATGAACTGACGAAAACCGTGCCGCTGGATGCGGCGCTCAGAACGTGATGTTCGTGCGCAGGCCGACGACGAACGTGTTGCGCAGCGGCTGCGTCGGATCGCTCGGGTTCTGGCCCGCGCCCGCGTTGAACGTGTACTGCGCGTCCGCCTGCAATTGCCACCATGGCGTGACCTGGTACTGGTAGGTCGCCTCGAGCGCCGTTTCGCTCGTGCGCACGCCGTACGGGCCGCCCGTGACGCTGGCGAAGTCCTCGTCGAGCGCGCTCGCGTGCGAGCCGACCTTGATGTACGTGACGGCGAGACCGACGCTGTCGTTGTCACGGCCTTCGAACGGCGCTTTCAGCACGACGCCTGCATTCGCGGCGACGCTCACGAGGTTGCGGTCGCCCGGCGCGGCCATCACGCGCGCGAACACGCCGAGGCTCTTCGCGCCCGTCGGGTCCGGCCGCCACACCATCTGGTCGGCGACCGCGTAGACGCTGTAGTCGCCGTGATGCGCGCTCGCGACGCCGCTCGACGCCGGGTTCGCCAGCGACAGACCGGTGTTGTCGATCTGCTGATCAGCGAAGCGGCCGTTGTGATACCAGACGCCGAGCTTGTACGTGCCGGGCAGCGCATTCGACGGCCCCGTGTCCATCTGGCCTTCGGCCGGCTGGTTGAGCGCGTATTGCAGCTCGCCTATGAAGAGCGTGCCGTTGTGCAGGTTGAAGTTGGTGCCGCTCAGGTTGTTCGGATGGTTGCCGAGCGGATCGCCGTCGAATACGCCCGCGAGCGCCGTCAGCGACGGCGTGATCTTGCCGCGCACGCGCACGCCGAGCGCGGCGAGCGGGTACGCCGGCCCGCCGTTCGGCAGGTCGTACGACGGCAGTGCGGGCCAGCCGAACATCGTGTTGACGAACGTTGCGGCGTACTGGCTGACCATGAATTCCTGATCGACGCTCTGCTGGCCGATCTTCACGTCGACGCGCTGACCGAGGAACGACTGCTGATACCACAGCTCCCAGAGGCGCGTCGTGTCCTGCGCCTCGATGCCGCTCGCGGTGTTCAGCGTGCCGAGGTTGTACTGGCTCAGGTTGCGGCCGTGGATCTGCAGCGCGCTCGCGTTGAACGTGCCGCCCGGCAGGCCGAACGCCTTTTGCGTGTCGACGGTGAGCGTCGCGGTCGTGAGGCCGTCGTACGTGCCGCCGCGCTTCAAGCCGCCGCGCAGGTTCGCGAGATATTCGCTCGTTTCGGCGAGGCCGAGCGTGACGCCGTATTTGCCGAGCCACGGACGCAGGCCGCCGATGTCGCCGAGCAGGTTTTGGCGCGTCCACACGCCTGTCCATTGCGTCGCGGGCTGCGCGTGGATCGAGAGGTCGGCTTCGGGGGCTTCGGGCAACGCGTCAGGCGACGCATCGGCGAAGGCGGCCGAGCTGAAGAGCCACGCGCAGGCGAATGCCGCGTGTCGGACGGCGCGGTGTTGAAGGTGGCGAACGGGTTGCCCGAGGCGCGGCGAGAATTGCATTGATGTCCCTTCCCTTTGTCGTGCGATCGTCATTGCGAGAGGCTTGTTGCGATCGTTCGTGAAAGCGCATAAATGGCGCGATGCGGGCGCATCGTAGGCACGCGGGAATCGGAAGTCAATATAAATGAGAATGATTCTTGTATAGATTACCGTTTGTAATGGTGAGGGTTACGAACGACGTGCTGCGGTCTCTTGATAGAAGGGCGAATGCAATGTTCTTTGTAATGTAATTGTCGTGCCGATGTCGCGCGGCGAGCGTCGCGCCGGGGGGAACGCGCGGCGGGATCGAGGGTGTCGTGAGACGCCGTGCTTCGGCCTCGAGCGACGCGGCCGCGATCCGGCGGCGACGCGGTGACATCGAGCAAGTCAGTATGACTCCCGCTCGGTAGGGCTGGCCGCCGTGGGGAGGTCTGCGCGGGTTAGCATGGCTGCCAGAGCCGCATTGAGTGGGGGCGGAACCGCCACTCAACGGTGTATTCCGCCGCGGAGGCCAGCATGGAACACGATAGCACGCTGTATGTGGGCCTGGATGTCCACAAGGATTCGATCACAGTCGTCTATGCGGTCGGGATGAGCGACGTGGAATTATTCGGCAAGGTCGGCACGATGCAGATTGATCTCGACCGGTTGTGCAAGCGGCTGCAGCAGAAGGCGCGGCACATCTGCTTTGTCTATGAAGCGGGTCCGTGCGGGTACGGCCTGTACCGACGGCTGGTCGATAAAGGTTTTGACTGCATGGTCTGCGCACCATCGCTCATTCCACGCAAGCCGGGTGATCGTGTCAAGACAGACCGCCGCGACATGGCAATTTCGCAGACAGACCGCCGCGACGCGATCAAGCTGGTGCGCTCGCTGCGTGCCGGCGATCTGTCAGCCGTGCATGTGCCGACGGTTGAAGATGAAGCGTTCCGCGACCTGGCCCGCGCCTGGTCGGCTGCCAGGGAAGACCTGAAGGCAGCACGCTGCAGGCTCAAATCTTTCCTGCTGGCCCACGGCATCCACTATCTCGGCCGTCCCAACTGGGGGCCGACACACAGGCGCTGGTTAAGTACGTTCTCGTTCGACAGCGCCTGGCAGCAATTGGCGTTCGACGAACATCGGCGCTCGATTGAGGACCGGCTCGCGCAATGCGAGCGGCTGGAACTGGCTTTGCGTGAAGCCGTCATTAGTTGGCGGTTCTATCCAGTCGTACTGGCTTTGCAAGCGATGCGCGGAATCAACTTCACGTCGGCAATCGGCCTGGTGTCCGAACTGGGTGACCTCACGCGTTTCGAACATCCGCGCCAACTGATGGCTTGGATTGGCGTGACGCCTTCGGAGCATTCCTCGGGCGGGAAACGACGCCAAGGTCGCATTACCAAGACCGGCAACAGCTACGCACGTAAGCTGCTGGTTGAATCCGCCTGGAGCTATCGTCATCCGGCACGCGTGAGCATCGATATTCAGCGCCGGCATGAAGGTCTACCCAAACCGATCATCGATCGCGCCTGGGACGCGCAGCTGAGGCTTTGCCGGCGATATCGTAAGCTCGTCGCCAGAGGGAAGACCGCACACGTTGCCATCATCGCGGTCGCACGCGAGCTGGCCGCCTTCATCTGGGACGTTGGTCGACTGGGGATGACTCTGGCTGCACCGCAAAGCGAACAAGCCGCATGAATGGAGGACGTAGCCGACGAAAATCCAACCACCACCGGAAGTTTCCTGAAGGCGGCGCAGCCCGGTATTCGAGTAGCCCGCGACCGCGTTTGGCAACGACATCAGTCGACTTGCGTAGTAAGGAAGCGGCAGGCTCATGAGACGGACCTCTGTAATGCGGTAACCAACCCGCGAATATCAGCTTGATCCACCGTCGAGATTTACTGCTGCGCCGCCCTCAGGAAATTTGCTCTAACCACGGAGTAGATCTTGAAAACCGATCCAGATTGACATCGGGAGTCATATCAGCGCGGCGGAACCGACCCGGCCGGCCTTGGATGGTGCGGCCGCGTCAGCGCGCGTCCGCGCTTGCGGGATTCGCGTGCTCCGTGCGCGCGGCGGACGAGGCGGGATGCGGCGCGCCGCGCGCGGCGGTTGCGATCGCCGCCGCGGCGACGAAGAGCGCCGCCGACACGAGCGCCGACGCGTGCAAGCCCGAAACGATCTGCGCCGGCAGCGCGCCGCTCGCGAGCGCACCGAATCCGGCAACGCCGATCGCGCCGCCCGCCTGCCGCGCGGTGTTGAGCACGGCCGACGCAGTCGCGGCGCGCGCACGCTCGACCGATGCGAGCACGGTCGTCGTCATCGCGGGCACGGCGAGCCCCATGCCGCCCGGAATCAGCAGGAACGGCACGGCGAGCGCGGCGATCGGCGTATCGGCGCGCGTCGCGCTCAGCAGCGCGAACCCGGTCGCGCCGATCAGCGCGCCGACGATCATCGGCCGGCGCGCGCCGTAACGCGCGGTGGCCCAGCCGCTCGCGACGTTCGACAGCAGGAAGCCGCCCGTCAGCGGCAGGAACGCGAGCCCCGCCTCGAGCGGTGTGTCGTGCCGCACGCGCTGCAAATACAGGCTCAGCACGAAGATGACGCCGTAGTACGACAGATTCATGCAGACGCCGAACAGCACGGCGACGCTGAACGAGCGCTGCCTGAACAGCGCGAGCGGCATCATCGGATGTGCGCTGCGCGATTCGACGAACACGAACGCGGCGGCGGCCGTGAGCGCGACGGCGACGAGCGTCGGATGCCAGTCGATCACCGCACCGGTGAAGAGTGTCAGCGCGACGACGGCGAGGGATTGGCCGGGGAGGTCGATGCCGCGCGGACGGATGCCGGCGGCGGCGCGGACGGCGGCGTTCGGACGGGACGCATCCGGGTTCGCGGTCGGATTGGCGAAGCGCGATGCGGCGGCGGCGCGCTTGCCGGAAGCGAAAGCCGCCGCGCTCGTTTCATCCTTGTCGATCCACAGCAACGTTGCAACGAGCCCCGCGGCGCACAGCGGCAGATTGACGAAGAAGATGCTGCGCCAGCCGAATTGCGCGATCAGCACGCCGCCGATCACCGGGCCGGCGGCGATCGAGATCGCGCCCGACGCGGTCCACCAGCCGACCGCGCGCGCCCGTAGGCGCGGATCGTGCGCGCATGCGTGATTGAGGAGCGCGAGCGAGTTCGGCAGCATCGCGGCGGCCGCGAGTCCTTGCAGTGCGCGTGCGGCGATCAGCGTCGTCGCGTTCGCGGCGATGCCGCAGACGAACGACGCGACCGCGAACAGCGCGAGCCCGGCTGCGAACAGCCGGCGTGCGCCGAAGCGGTCGCCGAGCGCGCCGGCCGACAGCATCAGACCGGCGACCGCGAGCGTGTACGCGTCGACGATCCATTGCAGGCCCGCGACGCCCGTGCGCAGATCGAGGCCGATGCGCGCGAGCGCGACGTTGACGATCGTGACGTCGAGCTGCGTGATGACGAAGCCGGCGCTCGCGGTCGAGACGATGCGCACGAGCGCGGCGCGGGAGAGAGCGGGGTGGGGCGTGTGCGTGTCCATGCGCGCATCGTAGTGCCGCGCGGCGCGGCGACGTTGCGGACTCTTCTGAAATGTCGGATGCGCGGCGTGCGAATTCGATGGCCGCATGCGATCCGAGACCGTATGTCCCGGCTGTGGCCAGGGCTGGCCATCCATGCGCACCGTCTCGAATGGTGCCGGTGCCGAGGAAAGCACCTTGCTGCCTATAAGGAATGGTAGTAGCGAACGGGATGCGTGCTCCCCATACTCGTATACGGCGCAAGTCCGAGGATCGATGACGAGCTTACCGGGATGCCGTCGCGGCGCCGCGATGGCATCGTGTGTCGGACCAGCGGAGAACGAGCCGCGGCAGCGGATGTCGGGCGGCACGGATGCACAACACGCGGAAAGACAATGTGCCGTCGGAAGCGGGAGGGTATGCGAGGTCGCACACTAGTTTGGAGCACGAACGGGGACGTGCGAGCGTTGATCGACTGTGGCGCAAACGGCGAGGCGAATAAGCCGATAAGGAGCAGAAAATGTCAGCTGATGAGTTGTCGAAGAATGCGTCGTCAATTCCCAAAGGGACGATAGTAGACAAGCTCGATCGCTTGTTTACGCAGGAGGGCATTCCGATTCCGGGCGACGGCGCGACGCTGATCCTGGTCGCGTTGGGCGACCATACGCTCAAGTATCACAAGATGACCTCTCCGCCCGTGACGAAGTTGAAGCCCGCGACCGGCAGCGGGCGGCGGGAGCGGTTCGAAGGGGGCGAGCACACGGCAATCGGTGACAGCGCGACGCTCTATTTCTCCGCGAGCGAGCCGGGCCTCCCGGCCTGGCAGGTGGTGCTGAACCTGCCGAACGGGCTTGCGCTCACCTATGGCCAAATTGTCGCGCTCGGTGGCGATTTTTACGGTGATCCGGAAAGGCCCATTTCCGACGGCTCGACGGCGGAGGATCGCGTGAAACGCTTTACGAGTGCGTTCGACACGCTGGCGCGGCTCCCCGCGTCGAAGGACGAGGCGACGAGGATTCTTGCCGTCATGCAGCAGGAGATCGACGCCGCCAATCAAGCCATCCTGGACGGGGTTCAGCCGCACGAAGCCTACGACAAACTGGGTGACAAGCTGTCGGAGCAATGGAACAGGATCACGGGCGGAGGCAGCGCCGTGTCGCCGTGGATTCCGATGGGCCGCTATCTCAAGCTGGCCGCGACGAACTGGGATCATTTCGGGGCCTGGGCGGTGCTCGCTTACAAGGCCGGTCACGCGGTGGCTCTGAACCAGGCCATACGCGCGCACGGTAGCGGCTCGCGTCGCGATCTGGAACTGGCCTACGCGATGAACGCGTTCGCCGACCACTTCCTGTCGGATCTGTTCTCGGGCGGCCACCTGCGCACGCCGCGCAAGCAGCTCTATCAGACGGTCACTCCCAGCGACCTGGGCTCGTTGCTGTCGCGCTTCATGCACGACGAGGACTGCAAGTTCGGCCTCAACGTGGTCAATGCCTACGACGAAAGCTGGCACGCCTACGGCGAAAGCTGGCACGCCTACGGCGACAAGCGATACTTCGATACCGTCGATGTCGCAAACCGCAACCACGTGAATCTGATCGTGCAGAGTTCGGTGGACGAAGTGTTCGAAAGCTACCTGACGGGCACTGCCCCGACGCCCGACGCCTATGCAGCCAACACCTGGCTGCCGGATCTCCGGGCGGTGCAGGACAACACGAGCACGACCAACTATTCCCCGCTTTTTGTCGCGAGCGGATCGACCGTCTTGCGTCGCAAGAACGTCAACGATCTCAACGACCGGCACTGGACCGCCGACTGGTGGGGATGGTCGACGTATACGCTGCTGCGCAACTACGAGCCGAACAAGCCGAATGGATATCTGGAGGCGCCGACTGTCGCGCCGACGATCCAACCGAACGGCTGGCAGAGTCACACGCCCGTTCCGCCCAACTGGGTCGACGGAGCGGCTGTCCGTTATGCGTTCAGCTACACGAACGGCTTGAACCAGTCCTACACGGGGCCGTGGTCGCCATACGCCGAACTCGACGGCAACTATTTCCCGACCTTGACCGTGCCTGACGATCCGTCCGGCAAAGCGGCAGGGCGCAATATCTTCCGGCAATTCCGAGGCGGCGCGCCTACTTTGATCGGGTCCGTCGCCAAGGGCGTGACCGTGTTCGTCGACAAGACACCTTGAGGGGAGAGCCGACATGTCAATTTCCATCGTTGTCAACCTGGCCTCCGGCGAGCTCGCCGAGGGCCTGCCTCTCGAACTGCTGTCCGACGGCGCGCCGATCGCGAAGACGACCGTCGACGAAGCGGGACGCGCCTTCTTCGACATCGTCGCGTCCGGCGGGCGATTGGCGGTGCGCGTCGATCGTTCTCAATCCGACCAGTCGTGAGCAAGGAGCACGGACCATGGCGTATGTATCCAGCGTTCCGATTGTCGACACGTCATACAGCATGACGCACAACGGTTACGTCGCGCAAACCGTCATCGACACCAAAGCGTTCCTGCGCTTGTTAAAGGAGGGCGACAAGGTCGGGGTCGTCGCGTTCGGCGAGAATGCCTACGACGTGTATTCCGATCGCGGGAAACTCGCGACGGTCGATTCGTCGCTGACGGTTACCGCAAATGCGGCGGCCGCCGTCGACCGGCTGACGTTCAACGGCGATTGGACGGCCATCGGGAGGGGGCTCGCGTGGGCGCGCACGTTCTTGGACTCGGCGGCCCTGCCGAAGGCCTGCGTGCTGCTGACCGACGGCTACCAGAACAATGGCCCGTCTCCATTGGACGGGCTGCCGAACTATCCGGTCATGGCCTGTGCGATGGGACCGGAGTCAGACAAGGCGTTGCTGTCCGAAATCGCGCGACGCACGGGCGGCGAGTTTTTCTACGTGCCCCGCGCGGCCGACATGATGAAGGTCTACAACACGATCCGGGCGAAATCGGCGACAGCCGCGCTGCTGGCGAATCAACTCAACGATATTCCTTCGAACGACTATCAATTGATTCCCGCCACGGTTTCGCACACACCCGGCGGCGCGCAGATATCGGCAGTGTGGTCCGATGGCGGCATTGCCTACACGCGCGGCAGCCCGTCCGGCAATCAATTGTCCGTCACGCTCGTCGATCCGTCCGGGAGCACGAGCCCGCTGAATCCGACCGTCGTCGGCAACGGGTTCGTCATTTACAACGTCGACAACCCGGCGCCCGGTCTGTGGCAGATTCAACTGGAATTCGCCGGGCGCGGCCAGACGATCAACTGCACGGGCGGCGCGCTGCAATATCCGTCGTCGACGAGAAACGCGCTGCCGGGGCCGAAGCTGCACGTCCAGGTTCCACGAACGATCGCGGCTGGTCAGCGTCTGCCGATCGACGTTCGGTTGACGGAGGACGGCGGCGTGTTGACCAACGTTCGCGCGCATGCGGCCGTCATCGCGCCGATCATCAGCTTGCAGGATGCTTTGGCGAAGTACGATGACAGACTGGGTTCGGTGGAGCTGAGCGTGTCCGATCTCGCCCACGGAATGCCCGAACCGCTGGCGAGGCTCGCGGTGTTGCGCGCCAAGCTGTTGCCGGACGAAGACATCCTTGGACATCGGCGTTTCGTCGTTCACCTCCATGACGGACACGAACGCCTTGCGGCGGAATTTGACGCCAAGGTCGCGGGCGCGTACACCATCCAGGTCGAGGTGTCAGGGGATAGTTCGGTATCCGGGCCGTTTCAGCGGGTGGATCTGGTCAGCATCATCGCGTCCTGAGCCCTGTCGCGGCGAACCCGGCGGGGTGCGTTCGGCATTGTCGTTCGGATGCACGCATCGCCGGGGCAGGGCGAGTGCGACTTGTTGATGTGTATGGCGGAGCCGGGCGTTCGGTCAAGGGAAACCGAACCGCCTGGCAACGTGCTCGCGCGCCGGAAAGGTCGTGACGGCCGCCCGGCGAACGCACGTCGGGCAGGCTTCGAGTTCGAAGTTAGGGGGGAACGCGCGTCTGCACGCGCGGAAAGCCGAGCGGGCGGCAGCCATCGCCGCCCGCACGAACATCGATTATTCAGCGTCCTTCGCGAACATCGCCGCGACCGCGCCGAGCACGCAAATCGCCGCGACGTACAGCGCGGGCGCGAGCGGATTCGACTTCATCATCAGCGACACGATCACCGGCGTGAGCCCGCCGAACACCGCATATGCGACGTTGTACGAGAACGAGATGCCCGAGAAGCGCACGACGGCCGGAAAGCTCTTGACCAGCACGAACGGCACCGCGCCGATCGTGCCGACGACGAAGCCCGCGAGCGCGTAGAGCGGCACGAGGCGCGTCGCGTCGGCCGCGAGCTGCGTGAACATCGCGTAGTAGCACGCGGCGAGCACGATGCCGCCGATCGACAGCACCGCCTTCGCGCCGAAGCGGTCCGCGAGCGAGCCGGCGGTGATGCAGCCGGCCGTCAGGCACAGCGTCGCGATGCTGTTCGCGAACAGCGCGGTCGCGGGCGCGATGTGGAATTGCTTTTGCAGCAGCGTCGGCGTCATCAGGATCACGACGACGATCGCCGCCGACAGCATCCACGTGAGCAGCATCGACACGATCACCGCGCGGCCGTGGTCCCGGATCACCGCCTTCAGCGGGATCTCGGCCGCGAGCGTCTTGCGCGCCTTCATCTCGGCGAACACGGGCGTCTCGTGCAGCCAGCGGCGCAGATAGACGGAGAAGAGGCCGAACACGCCGCCGAGCAGGAACGGAATGCGCCACGCGAACGCGCCGACTTCGGCGGCCGAGAAGCGGCTGTTGACGGCCGTCGCGACGAGCGAGCCGAGCAGAATGCCCGCCGTCAGGCCCGAAGTCAGCGTGCCGCACGCGTAGCCGATGCGCTGCGACGGCACGTGCTCGGACACGAACACCCACGCGCCCGGCACTTCGCCGCCGACCGCCGCGCCTTGCAGCACGCGAAACAGCAGGAGCGCGACCGGCGCGAGCAGGCCGACGCTGTCGTAGGTCGGCAGCAGGCCCATCAGGAGCGTCGGCACCGACATCAGCAGCACACTCAGCGTGAACATCCGCTTGCGGCCGACGAGGTCGCCGAAGTGCGCCATCACGATGCCGCCGAGCGGCCGCGCGAGATAGCCGGCTGCGAAGATGCCGAACGTCTGCAACTGGCGCAGCCAGTCGGGAATGTCGTGCGGGAAAAACAACTGGCCGATCGCGGGCGCGAAGAACACGAAGATGATGAAGTCGTAGAACTCCAGCGCGCCGCCCAACGCGGCGAGGCTCAGGGTCTTGTAGTCGCGGCCCGTGAGGGCGCGTGGCGCGGCGCTCGAAACGGCGCTCAATTCGGATGCGGGCATGGTCAGGGCGATCTGGGTTCGAATGGTTGTGTACCGCGCGGATCGGGGCCGGGCGGCGGGCCTCGTCGTCGGACAGACGGTGCAACGCGCGGGATGGAGCACGGGACACGCACCGCGCGGCGGCCGGATACGGGCCGCGCGGAGACGAACGTGACGCAATGCCGGCGATTCTACAGGACGGCGGAACGCCGAAAGGCGGGGGCGATATCGTGGAAATCGGCAATTGCGGGCCGGCGGCGAACGATGCGTGGGGGCGCGTCGCTCGCTTGCGCGGGGCGGCAGGCGAGCGGCGTCCGGTGACGCGGACGATCGGTCAATCGAGCAGCGCGAGGATCTCGTCGTGGAGCCGGACCGGAATTCGCACGCCGTTCGCGACGCTGCGCGCGCGTGCGTCGAAGCGCCGTTGCGACGGCAGCCGCGCGCCCTGCGCGACGATCGCATCGAGCATCCGCTCGCCGCGCGCGAGGCCCGCGTCGAAATCGTCGCCGAGGAACACCTTCGGATCGAATGCGACGACGAGCTCGCCATGGCACGGCGTCGCGCCGACGCCGTCGTCGAACGCCATCGATTCGAGACTCGTCATGTCGCCGATCAGCGCGCCGCCGAGCAACTCGACCATCGCCGCGAGCGCCGAGCCCTTGTGGCCGCCGAACGTGCGCATCGCGCCTTGCAGCGCGGCCTTCGGATCGGTGGTCGGCTCGCCGTTCGCGTCGATCGCCCAGTGCGGCGGAATCGGCTTGTCCGCTTTCGCGTGCAATTCGATGTCGCCGCGCGCGATCGCGCTCGTCGCGAAATCGAACACGAACGGCAGACCGCCCGGCCGGGGCCACGCGAACGCGAGCGGGTTCGTGCCGAACACCGGCTTCGCGCCGCCTTCCGGCGCGACCCAGCTATGGCTCGGGTTCATCGCGAGGCCGGCGAGGCCGTGCGCGGCGATCGCCTCGACTTCCGGCCACAGCGCGGAGAAGTGATAGCAGCGGTTGATCGTCATCGCCGCAATGCCGTGCCGCCGCGCCATCTCGACGAGCACCGGCAGGCCGGTCTCGAACGCGAGCAGCGAGAAGCCGCGATGCGCGTCGACCGACACGATCGACGACGAGCGCCGGCGCAGCGTCGGCACCGCCCGCGGATCGACCTTGCCGACGCGCAGCGAGCGCACGCAGACGAGCAGCCGGTAGACGCCGTGCGAATGGCATTCGTCGCGCTGGCCTTGCGTGACGACGTTCGCGATCGCCTGCGCGTGCTCGTCGGACAGCCCGTGGTGCGTCAGCACGCGCAGCGCGAGCGCCTGCACGTCGTCGAGCGACAGGACGACGTCTTGCGCGAGATCTTGCGGATCAGGCATCGCGCGGCTCCCGCGGCGCGATCGCGCCGTCGATGCGTTGAGGAACACGCAGCGGGTTGCCGTCCCGGATCGCGTCGGGCAGCAGCGCGGCGGGCAGGTCCTGATACGACACCGGCCGCAGGAAGCGCTCGATCGCGCGCGCGCCGACCGACGTCGTGCGCGTGTCCGACGTCGCCGGGAACGGGCCGCCGTGCACCATCGCGTGGCCGACTTCGACGCCCGTGCCGAAGCCGTTGACGAGAATGCGGCCGGCCTTGCGCTCGAGCGTCGGCAGCAGCGTGCGGAAGAGCGGCGCGTCGCCGTCGCCGAGATGCGCGGCGATCGTCAACTGGCCTTCGAGCGACTTCAGCACGCGGTGCAGCGTGTCGGCGTCCGGGCAGCGGACGATCAGCGACGCCGGGCCGAACACTTCGTCGCGCAGCTCGGCGTGCGTCATGAACGCGTGCGCCGTCGTCGCGAACAGCGCGGCGCGCGCCTGATGGCGATCGCCCGCGGGGCCTTCGCCGAGCCGCTCGACCGCGTCGTGCGACGCGAGCCGCGCGACGCCTTCGCCATAGCTCGCATGGATGTGCGGCGTGAGCATCGTTGCCGGCGCGGCCGCGTCGACGGCGGCCGCGGCCGCGGCCTCGAACGCTCGCAACGCCGGGCCGTCGAGCGCGAGGATCAGCCCCGGATTCGTGCAGAACTGCCCCGCGCCGAGCGTGAGCGACGCGGCGAACTGCTGTGCGATCGCGCCGTGCCGCGCGGCGAGCGCGTCGGGCAGCAGCAGCACCGGATTGATCGAGCTCATTTCCGCATAGACCGGAATCGGCTCGTGGCGCGCAGCCGCGATGTGCATCAACGTGACGCCGCCGCGCCGCGAGCCGGTGAAGCCGACCGCCTTGATGCGCGGATCGGCGACGAGCGCCTGGCCGATCTCGCGCGACGCGTCGAACAGCAGCGAGAACACGCCGGCCGGCAGCCCGCATTCGCGCACGGCCGCCTGGATCGCGCGGCCGACGAGCTCGGAGGTGCCCGGATGCGCGGAATGCGCCTTGACGATCACGGGGCAGCCGGCCGCGAGCGCGGACGCCGTGTCGCCGCCCGCGACCGAGAACGCGAGCGGAAAGTTCGACGCGCCGAACACGGCGACAGGCCCGATCGCGACGTTGCGCAGCCGCAGATCGACGCGCGGCAGCGGCTTGCGGTCCGGGCGCGCGGGATCGATCCGCGCGTCGAGGAACCCGCCGTCGCGCACGATCGACGCGAACAGCGCGAGCTGCCCGACGGTGCGCGCGCGCTCGCCTTCGATCCGCGCGCGCGGCAGTCCCGATTCGGCGACGCAGCGTTCGATCAGTGCGTCGCCGAGCGCGATGATGTGCCGGCCGATCGCGTCGAGAAACGCGGCGCGCGCGTCGAGACGCGTTTCGCGATACGCGTCGAATGCGTCGTCGGCGAGCGCGCAGGCCGTTTCCAGGTCGTGCAGGCTCGCGCCGCCGAATGCGGGTTCGAGCGGCGCGCCGGTCGCGGCCTCGATCGCGCGGAATGCGCCGTTCTGCCCGAACGCCGCCGATTGACCGATCAAAAGCTGGCCTGTGAGTCGCATGGTTTTTCCTCGAAGCGTGCAGGCCGGGCTTGCCGGCCCGGCCGATGAAAAAGAAAGAAGGATGTGTGGCGCGTCAGTCCTCGTCGTCGGCGAGCCGCAGCTTCGCGGCCGGCACGCCGGTATGCGCGCCCCAGTAGTAGATGACGAGCGCGATGACCGCGACGACGACGGTGTCGTACGGATGCGCGAGCTGTCCCGTGCCGCCGAAGCCGCCGAAATACGACGCGGCGATCATCAGCGCGTAGAACGCGATCAGCCACAGCGACGAGCGCACTTGCTCGGCGAGGCTCAGATGCGCGGTCGGCACCCAGCGGCGGCACGCGAGATAGATGACGAACATCGCGATCTGCAGGCCGAGCAGCCAGGACACCGTGCTCCAGCCCGACCAGTAGACGATCAGCGCGGCGATCACGAACGACGCGGGGCCGGTGATCGCGAACGCGCTTGCGCGGAACGGCCGCGGCAGGTCGGGCGCGGTGCGCCGCAGCGCGGCGACCGAAATCGGCGCGACCGCGTAGCTCAGCACGAGCGCGGCCGACACGATGTTGATGAGCGCCTCCCACGACGGAAACGGCATCGTCCAGAACACCGTGAGGCCGAACGTGAGCCACAGGCCCGCGCGCGGAATGCCGGACGCCTCGTCGACACGCGTGAACACCTTGAAGAACGTGCCCGTCTTCGCCCAGCCGTAGACGACGCGCGGTGTCGCGTTCATGTAGATGTTGCCGCAGCCGGAGGGCGAGATCATCGCGTCGGCGACGACCATATACGCGAGCCAGCCGACCCCGAGCGCGAGCGCGATGTCGCGATACGGCAGCGAGAAAGCCTTGCTGACGTCGTGCCAGCCGCCCGCGAGCATCGCAGTCGGGATGCTGCCGATGAACGCGAGCTGCAGCAGCACGTAGATCAGCGTCGACAGCAGGATCGACAGGATCAGCGCGATCGGGATCGTCCGCTGCGGATTGCGCACCTCGCTCGCGACCGACACGATCGGCGTCAAGCCCAGATACGCGAAGATGATGCCGCCCGCCGACACGGCCATTTCGATGCCGGGCATGCCGAACGGCGCGAAGCCGTGCATCGTCAGGTTCGCGGGCTTGAAGAACGCGAACAGCACGCCGATCACCGACAGCGGCACGACGAACTTGAAGATGCTGATGATGTTGTTCGCCTTCGCGAACGTCTTCACGCTCGAATAGTTCAGGTAGAAGAAGAAACAGAGGAGGGCGGCCTGCACGAGCCAGCCGAGCGTCGTCGGATTGCTCGAGCCAACGACTGTCAGGCCCGGAAACCACGCGGCCGCGTATTGGCGCGCGGCGACGACTTCGATCGCGATCAGGCTCGAGAATGCGATCAGCGTGATCGCGCCCATCAGGTAGCCGAGCAGCGGGCCGTGCGAGAACACCGGATAGCGGACGACGCCGCCCGCGCGCGGCAGCGCGGCGCCGAGCTCGCAATAGACGATGCCGAGCAGCAGCACCGCGAAGCCGCCGAGCAGCCAGGAGAGGATGCCGGCCGGGCCCGCGATCGTCGACACGTGGCTCGCGGCGAACAGCCACCCTGAACCGAAAATCGCGCCGAGGCCGATGAACGTCAGATCGGTCAGCGAAAGCTGTTTCTTGAACTTGCCGTGTCCGGCTTCGGGAGGCGCGGACCGCGCGAGCGGCGCGGATCGATGAACGTTGCCTTGG
The DNA here is from genome assembly GCF_001522845.1 of Burkholderia sp. BDU5. NCBI lineage: Bacteria > Pseudomonadati > Pseudomonadota > Betaproteobacteria > Burkholderiales > Burkholderiaceae > Burkholderia > Burkholderia sp. BDU5. The sequence goes on from NZ_LOWC01000130.1 coordinate 99,831, forward strand.
GCGGGCATGGGCTTGTCTCCATTTGATTGGTGATTTCGTTTCGGGCTGCGGCCGGAGGCGCGGCGGCTTGCGCGCGCCGCGGCTGAGGCGGTCGGCCTCGTCGGGGCGAACAAGTGGGGCCGACGGGCGGCCGGAGCGATACGGTCGGCGGGCGGTACTTCGCGCGGTGCGTTGCGGCGGGGGCGCGGCGCGGCCGTCGCGCGTGACGGAAAGCGGCGCGCGCCCGTTCGCGGGCGGCGGGCGGCGCGAACCGTGCGGCGCGAACCGTCCGGCGCGAACCGTCCGGCGCGAACCGTCCGGCGCGAACCGTGCGGCGCGAACCGTCCGGCGCAAACCATCCGGAGCAAACCATCCGGAGCAAACCATCCGGCGAGAACCATCCGGCGAGAACCATCCGGCGAGAACCATCCGGCGAGAACCATCCGGCGAGAACCATCCGGCGAGAACCGGCGGGCGCAAACCGGCGGGCGCAAACCGGCGGGTGCGCGATGGCGTGTCCGCGGCGGCGTGCCCGCGTCGCCGGGGCGATGCGCCTCGGCCGGCCGCCGGGCGCGTCGGTCAGAGACCGACGTCCGGCAGCGCCGGACGCGCGGCGAGCGCCTTCGCGACGATCGCCTTCACTTCGTCGAGCGTGTCGCCTGAGAGCGCGAGGCGCGGCGGACGCGTGACCGCGCTGCCGCGGCCGACGAGCGCTTCGCACAGCTTGATGCACTGGACGAGGTCCGGACGCGCGTCGAGATGCAGCAGCGGCATGAACCAGCGATACAGCGCAAGCGCTTCGTCGAAGCGCTTTTGCTTCGCGAGACGGAACAGCGTCTCGCCTTCCTTCGGGAATGCGTTCGACATCCCCGACACCCAGCCTTCCGCGCCGACCGCGATGCTCTCGACGACGACGTCGTCGAGGCCCGCAAACAGCACGAAGCGGTCGCCGACCGCGTTGCGCAGGTCGATGAAGCGGCGCGTGTCGCCCGACGAATCCTTGAAGCAGACGATGTTTTCGCAGTCCTGAAGCGCGATCAGCACATCGGGCGTCACGTCGTTCTTGTAGATCGGCGGGTTGTTGTAGACCATTACCGGCAGATCGGTGCCCGTCGCGACCGCACGGAAGTGCGCGGCCGTCTCGTGCGGCTTCGCCGAGTAGACGAGCGCGGGCATCACCATCACGCCGTCGACGCCGACGCGCGCCGCCTCGCGCACCGTGTTGCGCGCGAACTCGGTCGTGAATTCGGCGATGCCGGCGATCACCGGGATCTTGCCGCCCGCGGCGTCGCGCGCCGCCTCGATCACCGCGAGCTTCTCGGCCGTGCTGAGCGACGTGTTCTCGCCGACCGTGCCGCAGACGACGAGGCCCGACACGCCGTCGTTCACCAGGTTCTTCACGACGCGGTGCGTCGCGTCGATGTCGAGGGAGAAGTCCGGCTTGAACTGGGTGCTGACGGCGGGGAATACCCCGCTCCACTGAATGGCGTTACGGCTCACTGAGAATCTCCTACGTTCGAATGGGATGGCCGACGGGCGTCGTCGGAGCGAGAACCAGTATCGCTGTCGATGCGCCGCGAGGCTTGAGGCTTTTCCAGCCGTGAAAAGATGAAATCGGCACAATCGGGGCGCGATCGCCGGCGCGTGCGCCGGCCTGTGCCGATTTCGTCGCGCGCATCATCGAAAACCCACAAGCGGCGGGCGGCGCCACAGGGGAAGCTGTGCGCCTTTCCACCTTGAATCGACGCGACATGAAGCACATCCACATCATCGATTCGCATACGGGCGGCGAACCCACGCGCGTCGTCGTGTCCGGCTTTCCGGCGCTGGGGGACGGGCCGATGGCCGAACGCCTCGCGGCGCTCGCGCGCGACCACGACCGTTTTCGCGCGGCGTGCATCCTCGAGCCGCGCGGCAGCGACGTGCTCGTCGGCGCGCTGCTGTGCGAACCGGTCGCGGCCGACGCGGCGGCCGGCGTGATCTTCTTCAACAACGCGGGCTATCTCGGCATGTGCGGGCACGGCACGATCGGCCTCGTGCGCACGCTGCATCACATGGGCCGCATCGCGCCCGGCGTGCACAGGATCGAGACGCCCGTCGGCGATGTCGAGGCGACGCTGCACGACGATCTGTCGGTCAGCGTGCGCAACGTGCCCGCTTACCGGCATCTCAAGGACGTCGTCGTCGACGTGCCGGGACACGGCGCGGTGACGGGCGACGTCGCGTGGGGCGGCAACTGGTTCTTCCTCGCGAGCGACCACGGCCAGCGCGTCGCCGGCGACAACGTCGCGGCGCTGACCGCGTATGCGTCTGCGGTGCGCGCGGGGCTCGAACGCGCGGGCGTGACGGGCCGCGACGGCGCGGAAATCGATCACATCGAGCTGTTCGCCGACGATCCCGAGCACGACAGCCGCAGCTTCGTGCTGTGCCCGGGCCACGCGTACGACCGCTCGCCGTGCGGGACCGGCACGAGCGCGAAGCTCGCGTGCCTCGCCGCGGACGGCAAGCTCGCGCCCGGCGCGGTGTGGCGGCAGGCGAGCGTGATCGGCAGTGTGTTCTCGGCGAGCTACGCGCCCGCCGACGGCGGCATCGTGCCGACGATTCGCGGCAGCGCGCACCTCGCCGCCGAGGCGACGCTCCTGATCGAAGACGACGATCCGTTCGGCTGGGGCATCGCGTCGTGACGGATTCGCAGACCGACGTCGTCGTGATCGGCGCGGGCATCGTCGGCGCGGCGTGCGCGCACGAGTTCGCGCAGCGCGGGCTGCGCGTCGTCGTCGTCGACGACGGCAGCGGCGGCGCGACGGGCGCGGGGATGGGCCACCTCGTCGCGATGGACGACAACGCGGCCGAGCTCGCGCTCACGCATGACTCGATCGCGCTGTGGAACGCGCTGCGCGACGCGATGCCCGACGGCTGCGCGTACCGCAACTGCGGAACGCTGTGGCTCGCGGCCGACGCACACGAGATGGACCTCGCGCGCGCGAAGCAGGCGGCGCTCGCCGAGCGCGGCGTCGCGGGCGAGCTGATCGATCGCGCGACGCTCGCGGCGCTCGAGCCGATGCTGCGCGCGGATCTCGGCGGCGCGCTGAAGATTCCGGGCGACGGCATCCTGTACGCGCCCGCCGCCGCGCACTGGCTGCTGCACCGGCTGCCGGGCGTCGCGCTGCGCCGCGCGAAAGCCGTCGCCGTCGAAGGCCCGAGCGTGACGCTCGAAAGCGGCGACACGCTGCGTGCGGAGCGCGTCGTCGTCGCGAACGGCGTCGCGGCGCGCGCGCTGCTGCCCGAACTGCCGCTGCGGCCGAAGAAGGGCCATCTGCTGATCACCGACCGCTATCCGGCGCAGGTGTCGCATCAGCTCGTCGAGCTCGGCTATGCGGCGAGCGCGCATGCGAGCGACGGCACGTCGGTCGCGTTCAACGTGCAGCCGCGGCCGACGGGGCAACTGCTGATCGGCTCGTCGCGGCAGTTCGACACCGAGGACCCGCGCGTCGAGGCGCCCGTGCTCGCGCGGATGCTGCATCGCGCGGTCGGCTACCTGCCCGCGCTCGCCGGCCTGAACGGCATCCGCGCGTGGACGGGCTTTCGCTCGGCGAGCCCCGACGGCCTGCCGCTCCTCGGCGAGCATCCGTCGCAGCGCGGCCTGTGGCTCGCGGTCGGGCACGAGGGGCTCGGCGTGACGACCGCGCCCGGCAGCGCGCGCGTGCTCGCCGCGCTGATGTTCGGCGAGCGCGCGGCGATCGACGTCGAGCCGTACTCGCCGGGGCGCTTCTTGTCGACGTCGAAATCGGCCGTGACCGGAGCGCTTCAATGATCATTTATCTGGATCGCCGCGCGCTGACCGTGGCCGACGGCATGACCGTCGCGGCCGCGGTCGCGCTGAGCGGCGACGACACGACGCGCACGTCGTGCAGCGGCGCCGCGCGCGCGCCGTTTTGCGGAATGGGCATTTGCCAGGAGTGCAGCGTGACGATCGATGGACGGCGCCGGCTCGCGTGCCAGACGCTCTGCCGCGAGGGCATGCAGGTGGAGCGGACGCGATGACGAACGAGCATCTGACGGTCGATGTCGCGATCGTCGGCGCGGGGCCGGCTGGGCTCGCCGCCGCGCAGGCGGTCGCGAAGCGCGGCTGCACGGTCGCGATCGTCGACGACAACCCGCGCGCGGGCGGGCAGATCTGGCGGCAGGGTCCGGATGTCGCGCCGAGCGCGCCGGCGCAGGCGAGCCTCGACGCGCTGCGGCGGCCGAACGTGCGCCATCTCGCGGCGACGCGCGTCGTCGCCGCGCCGCGGGCCGGCACGCTGTTGCTCGAGGATGCGGAACATGGGCTGCTGCTCGGCTACCGGAAGCTGATTCTGTGCTGCGGCGCGCGCGAGCTACTGCTGCCGTTCCCCGGCTGGACGCTGCCCGGCGTGACGGGCGCAGGCGGGCTGCAGGCGCTGATCAAGGGCGGCATGCCGGTGCGCGGCGAGCGCGTCGTGATCGCGGGCAGCGGGCCGCTCCTGATCGCATCGCTCGCGACCGCGCGCGCGGCGGGCGCGAAGGTCGTCGCGGTCGTCGAGCAGGCGCCCCTCGATGCGCTCGTGCATTTCGCGCTGTCGCTCGCGGCGACGCCGTCGAAACTCGCGCAGGCGGCGCGCCTGACGCGCGGCTTCGCCGGCACGCGCTATCTGACGGGCGCGATCGTGCGCGAAGCGCACGGCGATGCGCGGGTGCGCGCGGTGACGATCGAACGAAACGGTGCGCGCGAGACGCTCGACTGCGACCGCGTCGCATGCGGCTTCGGCCTCGTGCCGAACCTGACGCTCGCGCTGGCGCTCGGCTGCGCGGTGCGCGACCGGGCGATCGCGATCGACGACGCGCAGCGCACGTCGGTCGAGCACGTTCATGCGGCAGGCGAATGCACGGGCATCGGCGGCGTCGAGCTCGCGCGAATCGAAGGCGAGCTCGCCGGGCTCGCGGCGAGCGGCGCGGACGCAACGCCGGACGGCCGCGCGCGCTTTGCCGCGTTGCTGCGCCGCCGCGAGACATGGCGGCGCTTCGCGGCGCGCATCGCCGATGCGTTCGCGCTGCGCGAAGCGGCCCGCACGCTGCCGCCCGACGATACGCTGCTGTGCCGCTGCGAGGACGTGACGATCGGCGCGGTGCGCGCGCACGCATCGGCGCGCGGCGCGAAATTGCAGACGCGCTGCGGGATGGGCGCGTGCCAGGGGCGCGTGTGCGGCGCGGCGGCGCACGCGTATTTCGGCTGGGACGACACGCCGCCGCGCCCGCCGTTCTCACCTGCGCGAATCGATACGCTGCTCGTCGCGGCCGACGATGCGCTCCTATAATCGACGCCATCCGTGTTTCGACGCGCGAGATCCGTATGATGACCTTGCTTGCCGTACCGCCCGAGAAGTCGTCCGCCACGTCGGCCGTCTCCACGGCGGCCGTCTCCACAGCCGCCGCGTCGCCATCGGCTTCGGCGCAGCCCGCCGCGCCGGACGGCGACGACGGCTTCGCCGCGATGCTCGCGCACTTCGTGCAGCTCGAGCCGGTGTTCGATGCGCTGCCCGACGTCGCGTTCTTCGTGAAGGATGCGCACGCGCGCTACGCGCTCGTGAACCGCACGCTCGCGCAGCGCTGCGGCTACAAGGACAAACGCGACCTGTACGGCAAGGCCGCGGACGAAGTCTTTCCGCGCCGCTTCGGCCGCAGTTACGTCGAGCAGGATCTGGCGATCATCGCGGGCGGCCGGCAACTGACCGACCAGTTGGAGCTGCATCTGTACTCGGGCCGCCAGCCCGGCTGGTGCCTGACCTGCAAGGAGCCGCTGCGCAACGCGCAGGGGAAGATCGTCGGGATCGCGGGGCTGTCGCGCGACCTGCGCGCGCACGAGAGCTCGCACCCGGCATACAGCCGCATCGCGGACGTCGTCCGCTACATCCACGCGCACTACGTGCAGCCGCTGAACCTGAAGCACCTTGCCGCGATGGCGGGGATGTCGGTCGCGCAGCTCGAACGCTACTTCCACAAGGTGTTTCATCTGACGCCGCGGCAGATGCTGCTGAAGGCGCGGCTCGACGCGGCGACGGCGTTCCTCGTCACGCACGACAAGGTGACGGACGTCGCGGCGCTGTGCGGCTACACCGACCATAGTGCGTTCACGCGGCAGTTCAAGGCGACGGTCGGCGTGACGCCGACCGAGTATCGGCTGATGCTGCAGGAGGGGCGAGGGGCTTGAGCGCGGGCGTCGCGCCTGGGAAACGCTTGGCGCGTGCGGTGCGCGCGATGTCGAGGCGCGATGGGGCCGCGAGCGGACGGGCTTGTCGAGCGCAGCGCTGGAGGAATGCCGGCGGATTGAGAAACGGGGCGACGGGCGCGCCGGGAGCCGAGCGCTCGATCGCTCGGCCATCAAACGTTCAAGGGCCGACGAACTCGATAATTCCGGAAGCCGGAAGCCGGAAGCCGGAAGCCGGAAGCCGGAAGCCGGAAGCCGGAAGCCGGAAGCCGAAAAGCGAAAAGCGAAAAGCGAAAAGCGAAAAGCCAAGAACCCGACAGCCAAAGCGCGTCACCAAGAGCCGCCGGCAAAAACAAACCGGCCGACCGGCCGGTCATCGTCGGAACGTCGGCGCGCTCGACCGGCATCGCCCGGCCGTCGCCGCATCGATCGGACGATTACCGATACCCGAGGCCCTTCAACACGGCGGTGCCGTTTTCCGTCAGACGAAAGGACGGCGCCGCGTCCATGTCGGAGCGGACCATCTCGACGAGGCCGGCTTCCTGCAGCGCAGGCAGCTCCGGCTTCGCATTCGCGCCGATCGGCGCGTGCAGCATGATCAGCAGCGTCGCGATCTCGTGATGGCTGAGCAGGCGGCGCAGCATGGTTTTCGGTTTGGCCGGGGGGGCGGCCGGGCGGACCGCGGCAGATGTGTCGACGGTGCTCATGGCGAACCTCCTGAACGGGTATTGGTCACGGATGGTGCCGACGCAGACTTAAACGATTCTTAAAGTGGCGGGGATGCGCCGAACGGGGGGGTTACGGCGTGTAACAGCCTCGCCGGACAAGGATCACAACGGGGCCGGACCACGCCGCGCGGACGTGCGCGAAGCCGCTTGGCGATGTTGCGACGCCGCACATTCACGCCGGCCGGAAGCCGGAAGGCAACACACGCCCCGACGCACTCGCCCGCACTGCCGGGCACGCCGCCCGCGCCGCCGTTGTGCGGCGCGCCGTCACTTCCACCCTTCGAGACGCAGCGTCGCGCGCACGAGCCGCTGCTCCTCTTGCTCGATTTCCCGCAGACACTCGACGACGCTCTTGATGTGCTCGCTCGCCGCCTTGCGCGCCTGCTCGGGCAAGCTCGCCGCGCTCGAAGCCGATCGTCCCGACGAGATCGTGACCGAGAACGTCGGCTGCGAATCGCACCTGAACGGCGCGGGCCGCACGCGCGTGCGCCACTGGATCGAGCTCGTCGATTCCCTTCATACTCCTGACCACGAGAATTCCTGACATGCAGACGAAACCCATGCTCGGCCGCGCCGAGGTCGAACGCACCCTCGAAGCCGCCCGCGCCGAAGCGGCGAGCAACGGCCGGGCCATCGCGATCGCCGACGACGGCGGCCATCCGCTCGGGCTCTCGCGCTTCGACGGCGCCTCGCCCTCGAGCGCGTACATCGCATTGGAAAAAGCACGAACTTCCGCACTCGGCCGCCGGGAGACTAAGCTCTATGAAGACATGATCAACGGCGGCCGCACCGCGTTCCTGAGCGCGCCGCTCGCGGCGACGCTCGAAGGCGGCGTGCCGGTGATCGTCGACGGGCAGGTCGCGGGCGCGGTCGGCGTGTCGGGCGTGAAGTCCGATCAGGATGCGCAGATCGCGAAGGCCGCGTGCAGGGCGTCGCCGCGTGAGCGTGGCGCCGAATGAAGTGGATGAGGGAGAAAGCAGGATGATCGAACAACACGGACTCCGGGTCGACGAAGGTCTCGCCCGGTTCATCGAGCAGGAAGCGATGCCCGGCACGGGCGTCGACGCCGACGCGTTCTGGCAGGGCTTCGCCGCGCTCGTGCACGATCTTGCGCCGCAAAACCGCGCGCTGCTCGCCGAGCGCGACCGCCTGCAGCGCGAGCTCGACGACTGGCACCGCGCGCATCCGGGGCCGGTGCGCGACGTGCGCGACTACCGTGTGTTCCTCGAGCGGATCGGGTATCTGGTGCCGCCGCCCGGGCGCGTTGCGGTAACGACTGCGAACGTCGACGGCGAGATCGCGTCGCAGGCGGGGCCGCAGCTCGTCGTGCCGCTGTCGAACGCGCGCTACGCGCTGAACGCGGCGAATGCGCGCTGGGGCAGCCTGTACGACGCGCTGTACGGTACCGACGCGCTGCCCGAAGACGACGGCGCGACGCGCGCCGGCGCGTACAACCCGGTGCGCGGGCAGCGCGTGATCGGCTACGCGCGCGACTTCCTCGATCGCGCGGCGCCGCTGCTGCACGGCTCGCACCGCGATGCGCTCCGCTACCGCGTCGAAGACGGCACGCTCGCGGTCGACACGCGCGACGGCGCGAAGACGCTCGCGCGCCCGGGCCAGTTCGCCGGCCACCAGGGCGAGGCCGATTCGCCGGCCGCCGTGCTGCTCAAGCATCACGGGCTGCACATCGAGATCCGGATCGATGCGTCGACGCCGATCGGCAACGGCGATCCAGCGCACGTGGACGACGTGGTGCTCGAAGCGGCGGTGAGCACGATCATCGATTGCGAGGATTCGGTCGCGGCGGTCGACGCGGACGACAAGGTGCAGCTCTACCGGAACTGGCTCGGGCTGAATCAGGGCACGCTGACCGAGGCCGTGGACAAGGGCGGGCGCACGTTCACGCGCCGCCTGAACGCGGACCGCGAATACCGCGCGCCCGACGGCTCGACGCTGACGCTGCATGGCCGCTCGCTCCTGTTCGTGCGCAACGTCGGACATCTGATGACGACGAACGCGGTGCTCGACCGTGACGGCAACGAGATCCCGGAAGGCATCCTCGACGGCGTGGTGACGACGCTTTGCGCGATGCACGACCTGAAGTCGAAGCGCAACTCGCGCACGGGCTCGATCTACATCGTGAAGCCGAAGATGCACGGGCCGGCCGAAGTCGCGTTCGCGGACACGCTGTTCGCGCGCGTCGAGGATCTGCTCGGACTGCCGCGCCACACGATCAAGATGGGGATCATGGACGAGGAGCGACGCACGAGCATGAACCTGTTCGCGTGCATCGCGGCGGCGCCGGCGCGCGTCGCGTTCATCAACACGGGCTTTCTCGATCGCACGGGCGACGAGATGCACAGCGCGATGGAAGCCGGGCCGATGTACCGCAAGGGCGACATGAAGTCGTCCGCGTGGATCGCCGCATACGAGCGCAACAACGTGCTGGCGGGCCTCGCTGCCGGGCTGCGCGGTCGCGCGCAGATCGGCAAGGGCATGTGGGCGATGCCGGACCTGATGCACGCGATGCTCGAGCAGAAGATCGCGCATCCGCGCGCGGGCGCGAACACCGCATGGGTGCCGTCGCCGACCGCAGCGACGCTGCATGCGCTGCACTACCACGAAGTCGACGTGCAAGCGGTCCAGCAGGCGCTCGAAACGACCGACTACGCGCGCGAGCGCGATGCGCTGCTCGACGGCCTGTTGACGATTCCCGTCGTCGAGCGCGCGGCGTGGAGCGGCGACGAGATCCGCGCCGAAGTCGAGAACAACGCGCAAGGCATCCTCGGCTACGTCGTGCGCTGGGTCGAGCAGGGCGTCGGCTGCTCGAAGGTGCCCGACATCCACGACGTCGGCCTGATGGAGGACCGCGCGACGCTGCGCATCTCGAGCCAGCACGTCGCGAACTGGCTGCGTCACGGCGTCGTGACGCGCGCGTTCGTCGACGAGGTGTTCGAGCGGATGGCGCGCGTCGTCGATGCGCAGAACGCGGGCGATCCGAATTATCGCCCGATGGCGCCCGATTACGCGAACTCGCACGCGTTCCGCGCCGCATGCGCGCTCGTGCTGGAAGGCCGGGCGCAGCCGAGCGGCTATACCGAGCCGCTGCTGCACCGGTACCGGCTCGCGTTCAAGCGGCGCCTGAAAGCGGGTTGACGCGACGGGCGGGCGCTCCGGCGCCCGCCGCCCATCTGACATCTGACATCCGACATCCGACATCCGACATCCGACATCCGACATCCGACATCCGACATCCGACATCCGACGACGGCCCGCGCATGGAGCATGCGGCGCCCGATGCAAGCCGACAACAAGAACGACATAAAAACCATTCCGAGGGGAGATAGGAGACAACATGAACCCTTCATTCGCACTACCGGCGGGGACGGCGTTCGCCCAGCCGCTGACCCCCGTCGGCAACTCGCTCGTCTTGTCGTTTCTCGTCGCCGTGCTGCCGATCGCGGTCGCGCTCGCGATGCTCGGGCTGTTCCGACGCCCCGCGTGGCAGGCGTCGCTCGCGGGCCTCGTGACCGGCGTCGTCGTCGCGATCGCCGTCTGGGGCATGCCCGCCGGGCTCGCGCTGAACGCGGTCGGCGCCGGCATGGCGCTCGCGCTGATTCCCGTCATGTGGATCGTCTTCAACGCGCTGCTGCTGTACAACATCGCGGTGAAATCGGGCCGCTTCGATCAGTTCCGCCAATGGATGCTCGATCATCTGCCCGACGATCGCCGCCTCGTGCTGCTCGTCGTCGCATTCTCGTTCGGCTGTCTGCTCGAAGGCATCTCCGGGTTCGGCACGCCGGTCGCGATCACGAGCGCGCTTCTGGTCGCGCTCGGCTTTCCGGCGATCGAGGCGCTCACCTTCGCGCTGATCTTCAACACCGCGCCCGTCGCGTTCGGCGCGCTCGGCGTGCCGATCACCGTGCTCGGCGCGGTCACGTCGCTGCATCCGGACACGCTCGGCGCAATGGTCGGCCGCCAGTTGCCGTTCTTCGCGCTGTTGCTGCCGTTCTACGTCGTCGGGATCTATGGCGGCGTTCGATCGATCGGCAAGCTGTGGCCGGCGCTCTTCATGTCGGGCGGCAGCTTCGCGCTCGCGCAGTTCGTCACGTCGAATTTCATCAGCTATCAGTTGACCGACGTGCTGTCGTCGCTGACGTCGCTGATCGTGACGATCGGATTCCTGAAGATCTGGAAGCCGCAGCCCGATCCGCGGTTCGCGATCGCGCGCGGCGACGCCGCCGTCGGCGTGGGCGCCGCGCGCGATCGCGTCGGCTACGGCGGCTGGCTGCCGTGGCTCGTCGTGTCGGTGATCGTGATCTTCTGGGTGCACGCGGGCGTCGCCGCGATCGGCGACATGAAGATCAAGTGGCCCGGCCTGCACAACGTCGTCTACATGACGCTCTATCACAAGTCGTATGCGGCGATCTGGGACTTCCAGCCGCTCGGCACCGGCACCGCGATTCTATTGTCGGCGATCGTCACGGCCGTGTGGACGCGCACCGGCGTCGGCAGCTTCTTCGGCTGCGTCGCGCAGACCTGGCGGCAGACGCGCATCGCGATCGTCACCGTGATGATGATCGTCGGGCTCGCGTATCTGCTCAACTACTCGGGGATGAGCTACACGCTCGGGATGGGCGTCGCGTCGACGGGCGCGCTGTTCCCGCTCGTGTCGGCGACGCTCGGCTGGATCGCGGTGTTCCTGTCGGGCAGCGACACGTCGGGCAACGCGCTGTTCGGCAATCTTCAGGTGGTCGCCGCGCGGCAGCTCGGCTTCGATCCGGTGCTGATGGCCGCGACCAACTCGTCGGGCGGCGTGATGGGCAAGATGATCTCGCCGCAGAACATCGCGACCGGCGTGTCGACGACGGATCTGAAGGGACAGGAAGGCGTCGTGTTCGCACGGACGTTCTGGCACAGCGTGTTCCTCACGCTGCTGCTCGGCGTGCTCGTGTTCCTGCAGCAGCACGTGCTGAGCTGGATGATTCCGGCGCTGCCGCGTTGACGTCGGGGTGGCGCGCGCGCCGCCCGTTGCGGCGCGGCGCGCGGCGGGCGTCATGCGTGCGGCCGCGCGCCGCGCTCACTTCCTCCGCTGCGCCTGCGCGGCGAGCCGCACGGCCGCGTTCGCCGCGCCGTATCCGTCGTAGCCGCCGCGCCGCTCGACGATCTCGAACGAAAAGCGGTTGTCGACGAGCTCGGTGTACGCATGCAGGAACTCGCCGCCCGTTTCGTTGCGGTCGTACAGCAGGTGGTGGCGGCTCAGCATCTCGATCGTGTCGTCGGGCAGCGCGTAGCGCGCGGCGAGATCGTCGTAGTAATTGCGGGGAATCCGCAGGAACGGCACGCCGTCCGCCGCGAATTCGCCGATCGCCGCGACGATGTCGCCGGTGCGGAACGCGACGTGATTGAGGCCCGTGCCGCGATAGCGGTGCAGCGACTCGACGACGGCCGTATGCCGGTCCACCGATGCGTTCAGCGCGATCCGCACCGAGCCGTCCGGGCTGCGCACCGCGCGGCTGCGCACGAGCCCGTATGGATCGGGCACGAGCCAGTTGCGCTCGGCCTCGAAGCCGAACGCGGTCTTGAAGAACAGCACCCAGGTGTCGAGCGCGTCGGCGGGTAGCGTGAGGCACACGTGATCGATGCCGGCCAGCGGGCCGACTTCGCTCGGCCCGTCGACGTCGGTCAGCACGAAATCCGATTCGTACAGCGTCGGCGCGCCGGGCGCCTCGTCGACGAAATACTCGAGGCTGCCGTCCGGCGCGCGCACGCTCTGCAACTCGCGCTCGTTCGGGCCGACGCGGCCCGAGAACGGCGTGTAGCCGTAGCCCGCCGCGCGCTCGAACGCGAGCCGCGCGTCGTCGACGCGAAACGCCGACGCGCACAGCGACAGCCCGTGCGCCTGGAAGAACGCGTCGGCGAACGAGTCGCGCTCGGCGTTCAGCACGATCGACGCCGCGCCGTGCTGATACAGCGTCACGTCCTTCGACCGGTGGCGGCCCGCGCGCCTGAAGCGCAGCTTGCCGAGCCAGCCGGCGACGTTGTCGGCCGCGGCCGCGTCGACCGCGAATTCGATGAACTGGAAGCCGACGTGCGCGGGGGCGGGCGGCGGCGCGAAGAGGGGTTGCGAAGGCTGCCGCGCGGCGCGCGCGAGCCGCGCGCGCGCCGTCTCTTCGAGATACAGCAGCGACCGATAGCCGTCGGCGGCCGTCGGCGCGGGCGGCGCGGCGCGAAAGCCGTCGTTGAAGATCTCGAGCGACAGCGGTCCTGCGTAGCCCGATTCGATCACGCGCGCGGTGAAGCCCGCGACGTCGAAATCGCCCTGGCCCGGAAACGACCGGTAATGGCGGCTCCATTCGAGCACGTCCATCGCGAGCTTCGGCGCGTCGGCGATCTGCACGAACGCGATCCGCTCGCCCGGAATCCGGACGATGCCGTCCGGCGAGTCGTCGAGCGACAGCGTGTGGAAGCTGTCGAGCGCGAGCCCGAGATGCGGATGGTCGACCGCGTCGACGAGCCGCCACGCGTGCCCGTACGTCTTCACGATCCGCCCCCACGCGAGCGCCTCGTACGCGACGACGACGCCCGCCTGCTGCGCGGCGTGCGCGAGCGCGCCCAACTGGTCGACGAGCAGCGATTCGTCGCCGATCGTGTCCGGCGCCACGTTGCTGCAGACGAGGATGCGATCCGTGCCCAATTCGTGCATCAGGTCGAACTTGCGCTTCGCGCGTTCGAGGTTGCGCGCGAGCCGTTCGGCCGGCACGCCCTCGAAGTCGCGGAACGGCTGGAACAGCACGATCTTCAGGCCGAGATCGGCGGCGATGCGGCGGACGTCGGCGGGCGAGCCGTCGAAGTACAGCAAGTCGTTTTCGAAGATCTCGACGCCGTCGAAGCCCGCCGCGCGGATCGCGCTGAGCTTTTCGACGAGCGTGCCTGACAACGAGACGGTGGCGATCGAGCGCTGCATGGTCGGTTTCCTGCGGACGAAGGACGGTGCGCGATCGGCTGCGGCGCACGGCCGGATGGACGGCGGATCGCCGATCGCGTCCCATCGAGGATCGGATAGGACGCTGGTCGCGCATTATACAAACTAACTAGATGGTACAAATTATAGAAAACCCGCAAAGACATTGCGTGCGCGCAAGCGCACACTGACGCCGAATCTTGACGATGCCGCCGTGCTCGTCTACGGATACGTACCCGTTTTTCACTGGAGTGTCATACATGAGCAAGCCGAAGGTGCTGGTCCTGAACGGGCCGAACCTGAACCTGCTGGGCAAGCGCGAGCCGCACATCTACGGCGCGGAAACGCTGCAGGACGTCGAGCGCCGCTGCGCGGACGCCGCGCACACGCTCGGCCTCGCGCTCGAGTTTCGCCAGTCGAACGCCGAGCATGAACTGATCGACTGGCTGCACGAAGCGCGCGAGCGCGTGCAGGGTGTCGTGATCAATCCCGCCGCGTACACGCATACGTCGGTCGCGATCGCCGATGCGCTTTCGGCGCTCGGCAAGCCGATCATCGAAGTGCACATCTCGAACATCCACCGGCGCGAGGCGTTCCGGCACCATTCGTTCGTGTCCGCGGTCGCGGACGGCGTGATCTGCGGCTGCGGCACCGACGGCTATGTGCTCGCGCTGCAGCGGATCGCGGCGCTGATCGGGCGGGAGGGCGCGCGATGACCGCACGTTCGTTTCTGATCGGCCTGATCGGCTCCGGAATCGGCGGCTCGCTGTCGCCTGCGATGCACGAGGAGGAAGGGCGCCGCCAGGGCTACAACTACGTGTACCGGCGCATCGATCTCGACGCGCTGCGGCTGTCGGTCGATGCGCTGCCCGAACTGCTGACGGCCGCCGAGCGGATGGGCTACGACGGCCTGAACATCACGCATCCGTGCAAGCAGCGCGTGATCGAGTTGCTCGACGAACTGTCGCCAGACGCGGCCGCGCTCGGCGCGGTCAACACGGTGCGCTTCGCCGACGGCCGGCGGATCGGCCACAACACCGACTGGTCGGGTTTCGCAAAGGCGTTCGCGCGCGGGCTGCCGGGCGCGCCGCTCGAGCGTGTCGTGCAGCTTGGCGCGGGCGGCGCGGGCGCGGCCGTCGCCCATGCGGCGCTGACGATGGGCGCGGCGGAGCTGGCGCTGTTCGACGTCGACCCGATGCGTGCGCGGACGCTCGCCGACCAGTTGCAGGCGCGCTTCCCGCAAGCAGGCTTGAGCGCGGGCGGCTCGCTCGCCGACGCGCTCGCGAACGCGAACGGCCTGATCCACGCGACGCCGACCGGGATGCTGAAGCATCCCGGCCTGCCGCTGCCCGCCGAACTGCTGCACCGCGACCTGTGGGTCGCGGACATCGTCTACTTCCCGCTTGAAACCGAACTGATCCGGACCGCGCACGCGCTCGGCTGCAAGACGCTGCCGGGCGGCGGAATGGCGGTCTACCAGGCGGTCGACGCGTTCGAGATCTTCACCGGCCGCGCGCCGGACGCCATGCGGATGCTCGAGCATTTCCAGGCGCTCGTCGGACGCTGAATCCCTCATTAACTAGACAGATTAGAAAACAAGGAGACATCGATGCCCCAGCCGATTCAAACCGACGCCGCGTCGGCCGCGCTTGCCGCGTCCGCCCGCGCCGCGGGCGCGACGCAGCCGCGCTCGAACGCGCGCTGCCGCATTCTCGCGCTGCTCGCGATCGGGACGATGATCAACTATCTCGACCGCACGGTGCTCGGCGTCGCGGCGCCGGGTCTGACGAAGGAGCTCGGCATCGGCGCGGCGGTGATGGGCGTGATGTTCTCCGCGTTCTCGTGGACCTACGTGCTGTCGCAGGTGCCGGGCGGCCTGCTGCTCGACCGCTTCGGCAGCAAGGTCACCTATTACTGGTCGATGACGCTGTGGTCCGCGTGCACGCTCGCGCAGGGCTTCGTGCACGGCGTCGCGCCGCTCCTCGCGTGCCGGCTCGGGCTCGGCGTGACCGAGGCGCCGTGCTTCCCGACCAACAGCCGCGTCGTCGCGACCTGGTTCCCGCAGAAGGAGCGCGCGATGGCGACGGGCACGTACACGGTCGGCGAGTACGTCGGCCTTGCGTTCCTGAGCCCCGTGCTGTTCGCGCTGATGGGCGCGTTCGGCTGGCGGTCGCTGTTCTGGGTCGTCGGCGGCGTCGGCATCGCGTTCGGCTTGGTCTGGTGGACGCTCTATCACGAGCCGCGCGACCATCCGCGCGCGAATGCGGCCGAACTCGCATACATCGCCGAAGGCGGCGGCCTCGCGCAGCAGTCGAGCGGGCGCACACAGCAGAAGTTCAACTGGCGCACCGTCAAGCAACTGCTCGGCAAGCGCCAGCTCGCGGGCATTTGCATCGGCCAGTTCGCCGGCAACTCGACGCTCGTGTTCTTCCTCACGTGGTTCCCGACCTATCTCGCGACGGAACGCCACATGGGCTGGCTCAAGATCGGCTTCTTCGCGGTGCTACCGTTCATCGCCGCATCGGTCGGTGTGATGTTCGGCGGGATCTTCTCCGACTGGCTGCTGCGTCGCGGCAAGTCGGCGAACGTCGCGCGCAAGCTGCCGATCATCGCGGGGCTCCTGCTCGCGTCGACGATCGTGCTCGCGAACTACGTGAAGAGCAACGAGGCGGTGATCGCGATCATGTCGGTCGCGTTCTTCGCCCAGGGGATGGCGGCGCTCGGCTGGACCCTCGTGTCCGACATCGCGCCGGAAGGGCTGCTTGGCGTCACGGGCGGCATCTTCAACCTCGCGGCGAATCTCGCGGGCATCGTCACGCCGCTCGTCGTCGGCTTCGTCGTCGCGGCGACCGGGTCGTTCTTCGGCGCGCTCGCGTTCATCGCTGTCATCGCGCTGATCGGCGCGCTGTCGTACATCTTCGTCGTCGGCGACATCGAGCGGATCGTGCTGTAACAGCGGCGCGCGCCGTGCGGGTTCGGACGCGCGCGCCATTTTTTGTGCCGGGTGTTCGGCGGCGGCCGGTTTGCGGTTGGCGGCTTGCCGCGTCGGCTGCTGCTGCTTGCGCCGAAAGCCGGACGGCAGACGTCCGGACAAGCGATGAAACACGCGAGGGCACGAGCGCGACGTTTCGGTTGCGCGTCGGCATGATTGGCGTGAGCCGTTCAACCGCGCGTCATGCCCGACGCATCGTCGCAGCCACCACCACCGCACCACCGCGCCACGCCATCACCGCATCGCGATTCCGAGCGCCTGCAACGCGCCGCCGATCGCCGCCACGGCGCCCCGAATCTCCTCTGCCCCGAGCGCGCCGATGCAGCCGACGCGAAACGTCTCGGCCGTCGTCAACTTGCCCGGATACAGCAGGTAGCCCGCGTCGCGCACCGCCGCATAGAACGCGGGGAACGCATACGCGGGATCGGCGGGCGCGTGGAACGTGACAATCACGGGCGCCTGCGCACGCGCGTCGAGAAACGGCGCGAAGCCGAGCGCGCGCATCCCGTCGATCAGCGTCGCGCAATTGTCCGCATAGCGCGCGCCGCGCGCCGGCTGCCCGCCTTCGTCGAAGAACTGGTCGAGCGCGGCGCGCAGCGCGGCGAGCACGTGCGTCGGCGGCGTGAAGCGCCATTGCGACGTGCGCGCCATGTACGCGAACTGGTCGTGCAGATCGAGCGCGACCGACGGCGAGCGTCCCTCGGATGCTTCGAGCAGCGCGCGCCGCACGATCACGAAGCCCATGCCGGGCACGCCTTCCAGACACTTGCCGCTCGCCGAGATCAGCGCGTCGATGCCGCTGCCGGCGAGCGCGATCGGCAGCGCGCCGAACGAGCTCATCGCATCGACGATCAGCGTTTTCCGATGCGCCCGGCAGACGGCCGCGATGTCGTCGAGCGGATTCAGCAGGCCGGCGCTCGTTTCCAGATGCACGAGCGCGACGTGCGTGATGCGCGGATCGCGCGCGAGCGCATCGTCGATCTCCCGCGCGCCCGCCGGCTCGTCTTCGGCGAACGGCAGCTCGACGTGCGCGATCCCGAGCCGGCGCAGGATCTTCACGATCCGCGCGCAGTACGCGCCGTTGTCCGGCACGAGCACGCGGCCGTCGCGCGGCACGAGCGTACCGAGCGCCGCCTCGACGGCGAACGTGCCGCTTCCCTGCATCGGCACGCAGACGAATGCGTCGCCGCCGCCCGCAATCCGGACGAGGTCCGCGCAGATGCTTCGCGTCAGCCGGTTGAAGGCCGCGTCCCACGAACCCCAGTCGTGCAGCATCGCATCGCGCGTCGCGCGCGACGTCGTCAACGGGCCGGGCGTCAGCAGGATGGGATCACGTTCGAGCATGGCGTCGTCACTCCAGAAAAAGGTCGAAATCGGGATATCCGGAGATGTGGAAGATAGTGGCGGAATGTGTCGTTATTTGGAAATCGAGATAATCGTCACGGAGCTGTCATCGAACGCTGTGATGCTTCGGTTGCCGCGAGAACCCGGAGCGTCCGGCCGCGGCGGGACGGCGGCGCGGCTCGTGCGGACGGCGTCGGCGCCGTTCGGCCGTTCGTGGTTCCACCCTACGGAGAAGCAACATGACGTATTCGAATTTCCCGCGCGGCGGCGCCTGGCGCCGCTTCGCGCTCGCCGCGTGCGCGGCTGCGCTGTTGCAAGGCGTTGCGACGCACGCGCAGGCGGCCGCGGTCGTGCTGTACACGGCGGACGGCCTCGAAAACCTGTACCGCGACGTGCTGCCCGCGTTCGAGAAGCAAGAAGGCGTGAGGGTCAACATCGTGACGGCGGGCAGCGGCGAAGTGGTGAACCGCGCGAACGTCGAGAAAGGCTCGCCGAAGGCCGACGTGATCGTCACGCTGCCGCCGTTCATCCAGCAGGCGGGCCAGCTCGGCTTGCTGCAGTCGTACCGCAGCGTCAACTACAAGAACGTGCCGGCGATCGCGAAGGCGGAAGACGGCTCGTGGGCGACCTTCGTCAACAATTACTTCTCGTTCGCGATCAACCCGGCGGTCGTGAAGAGCCAGCCGAAGACGTTCGCCGATCTGCTGCACCCCGACTACAGCGGCAAGGTCGCGTATTCGAACCCGGCGACGGCGGGCGACGGGATGGCCGTCATCATCCTGACGAGCGCGCTGATGGGCGAAGACAAGGCGTTCGACTATCTCGCGAAGCTCGAGCGCGGCGTGAAGTTCCACACGAAGGGCACGGGCTATCTGAACGTGCTGCTGTCGCGCAACGAGATCGCCGTCGCGAACGGCGATCTGCAGATGGATCTCGACGACGCCGAGCACGGCGGCCTGTCGATCAAGCCGATCTTCGTTTCCGCGAAGGAAGGCGAGCCGCCGACGACGTTCCAGCTGCCGTACGCGATCGGCCTCGTCAAGGGCGGCCCGAATCAGGACGCGGGCAAGAAGCTGATCGACTATCTGATGTCGACCGGCGTGCAGGCGAAGGTGCCCGACATGTTCGGCATTCCGGGCCGCACCGACGTGCCGCTCGCCGGCAAGAACGGCGAGGCGGTGAAGCGCGCGATCGCCGGCGTGAAGCTGATTCCGGTCGACTGGAACGCGGTGATGGCGAAGAAGCCCGTGTGGACCGAGCGCTGGAAGAAAGAAGTGATCGGCGATTCGGGCAAGCAGACCGACGTCGTCAAGCCGAAATGAGCGAACGCCGTCGCTGCAACCAGCCGACGCGATGACGCGTCGAAGGACGAAACCTGGTGGATACCGCAAGTCTCACCCATCCCGGCGCGTTCGATGCGGCGCGCCCGCACGCGACGCCGCGCGCGGGCGCGCCGGGCGGCGTGCGCATCGAGCAT
The DNA here is from genome assembly GCF_001522845.1 of Burkholderia sp. BDU5. Classification (NCBI taxonomy): domain Bacteria; kingdom Pseudomonadati; phylum Pseudomonadota; class Betaproteobacteria; order Burkholderiales; family Burkholderiaceae; genus Burkholderia; species Burkholderia sp. BDU5. Next base: position 119,538 of record NZ_LOWC01000130.1, read on the forward strand.
CTGAGCGTGCGCTACGGCGCGCGCGCGGTGCTCGACGACCTGTCGCTCGACATCGGCGCGGGCGAACTGCTCGCCGTGCTCGGCAAGAGCGGCTGCGGCAAGACGACGTTGCTGCGCTTCATCGCCGGCTTCGCGAAGGCGGACGGCCTGACGGGCACGCTGACCGTCGCCGGCCGCGACCTGACGCACGCGCCGCCGCACAAGCGCAATCTCGGATTGCTGTTCCAGAACTACGCGCTGTTCCCGCACCTGACGGTGTTCGAGAACGTCGCGTTCGGGCTGCGCGCGCGGCGCATGTCGTCCGCGGAGGTCACGCGGCGCGTCGCCGATGCGCTCAAGCTCGTGCAGCTCGGCGACGCCGGCCATCATCTGCCCGCGCAGCTGTCGGGCGGCATGCAGCAGCGCGTCGCGCTCGCGCGCGCGCTCGTGATCAGGCCGGACGTGCTGCTGCTCGACGAGCCGCTGTCCGCGCTCGACGCGAACCTGCGCGCGTCGGTGCGCAGCGAGCTGAAGGCGCTGCACGAGCGCTTGCCGAACCTGACCGTCGTCTGCGTGACGCACGATCGCGACGACGCGCTCGTGCTCGCCGATCGCGCGCTGCTGATGCGCGACGGCCGGATCGCGCAGCTCGGCACGCCGCAGCAGCTTTACGACGCGCCGGCCGACGGCTTCGTCGCGCGTTATCTCGGCGCGGCGAACCTGCTGCCGCCGAACGTCGTGTTTCCGTTCGGCGATCCGCGCCACGGCGTGCGCGACAAGGCCGCGTGCGTGCGGCCGGAGCGGTTGACGGTGCGGCCGCTGGGCGTTGGGCGGCTGCACGGCACGATCGCGTCGGTCGAATGGCACGGCGCGGCGCTGTCGCTGACCGTGATGCTCGATGCGGCGTGCGACGAGCCGGTGCTCGTCACGATGCAGCGCGGCCGCGGCCCGGCGCCCGAGCGCGGCGCGCGCGTGTCGCTCGATTGCGAGGCGGATGATGTCGTCCTTATTTCACCTTGAACCGCGCGCGGCGCTCGCCGCCGATCCGGCGGCCGACGCCCGCATCCGCGCATCGGCCGCCGCGCACGACGCGGCCGCGCGCCGGCGCGAGCGGCATGCGAACACGCGCATCGTCGCGCTCGCGGCCGTCGTGCTCGGCCCGCTCGTGCTGTATCCGCTTGCGCGGCTCGTGCTGCTGAGCGTGATCGGCGACCACGGCCCGACGCTCGCCGCGTACCGGGCCTTTTTCGCGAATCACGACGTCCGCGACGTGCTCGGCACGACGCTGTGGTTACTGTTCGCGAGCGCGGGCACCGCGTCGGCGGTCGGCGTGCTGCTCGCGGCGCTGCTGTTCTTCCGGCCGTTCCCCGGCGCGTCGCTCGTCACGCGCTTCCTGGAGCTGTACGTCGCGTTCCCGTCGTTCCTCGTCGCGTTCACGCTGATTTTCCTGTACGGCTCGCAAGGCTCGGTCAGCATCGGCCTGCAGCGCCTGCTCGGCCTCGATGCGCCGCCGCTCGACTTCCTGTTCGGCACGGGCGGCGTGATTCTCGCGCAGACGGTGTTCTACACGCCGTTCGTCGTGCGGCCGACGCTCGCGTCGTTCGCGACGCTCGATCCGCGGCTCGTCGAAGCGGCGTCGAGCCTCGGCGCGAACGGCTGGATGCTCGCGCGGCGCGTCGTGCTGCCGCTCGCGTGGCCGGGCATCGCCGCGGGCGTGATCCTGTGCTTCCTGCTGACGCTGAACGAATTCGGCATCCTGCTCGTGCTCGGCAGCGCGAAGCTGGTCACATTGCCTATCGCGATCTACGGCAGCGCGACCGTCGATCTCGACCTGCCGGCCGCGGCCGCGGGCGCGGTCGTGATGCTCGCGATGTCGCTGACGCTCTACGCGCTGTACCGGCGGATGAGGCGGCGCGCGAGCGAAGGAGGGCGCGATGTCCGCTGACTTGCCGACGCGCGGCGTCGCGGTGCCGCGCCGCGAGCTGCGTTGGACCGATACGGCGGCGCGCTACGCGTCGCGCGCGCTCGTCGTGCTGACGGCCGTCGTCTGCTGCTGGCTGTTCGTGCTGCCTGTCATCGTCGTCGCGCTGTCGAGCGTCGCCGAGCACTGGTCGGGCACGATCCTGCCCGCCGGCTACAGCCTGCGCTGGTTCGAGCGCCTCGGGCGGCCCGAATTCGACGCGCTCGCCGCGAGCCTCGAGATCGGGCTCGGCGTCGCCGCGCTCGGCACGGCGCTCGGGATCGCGCTGGCGCTCGCGCTCGAAGGACGCAGCCGGCGCGGCGTCGGCGCGCTCGTCGACGCGCTCGTGATGCTGCCGAACGGCGTGCCGAGCGTCGTGCTCGGGCTCGCGGTGCTGATCGCCTATCACACGAAGCCCGTCGATTTGTCGAGCTCGCCTGCGATCGTCGTGCTCGTGCAACTCGCGCTCGTGCTGCCGTTCTGCTACCGGTGCGCGGCCGCCGCGCTGCACCCGGAGCTGACCGTGCTGCGCGAGGCGGCGGCGAGCCTCGGCGCGCCGCCCGCGACGGTGCTGCGCCGCGTGCTGCTGCCGCAGCTCGTGCCGGCGATCCGCGCGAGCCTCGCGCTCGGCTTCGCGCTGTCGCTCGGCGAGCTCGGCGCGACGCTGACGGTCTACCCGCCCGGCTTCGCGACCGTGCCGATCGTCGTGATCGGCGACGTCGAGCGCGGCTACTACCTGCCCGCGTCGGCGCTGTCGCTGCTGCTGCTCGGCGCGTCGCTCGTCGCGCTCGTCGCGATCGCGGCGCGCGCGCCGCGGCCGAAGCGATGAGCGGCGGGCCGGCGCGCGGTGCGCGCGTACCATGAACGAAAGGCCCCAACGGCGAACATCATGAATCGATCCATCGAAGTCAACGGCCGCGTCTACCGGATGCCGACCGAGCCGACCGTCGCCGTGTGCGTCGACGGCTGCGAATACGATTACCTCGAAGAAGCCGCGAACGCGGGCGTTGCACCGTTCATCGCGCGCATGTTGCGCGAAGGCTCGGCGTTCGACGCCGATTGCGTGATCCCGTCGTTCACGAACCCGAACAACCTGTCGATCGTGTGTGGCGCGCCGCCGTCGGTGCACGGCATCTGCGGCAACTTTTTCTGGGATCCGGACGCGCAGGACGGCGCGGGCGCCGCAGTGATGATGAACGATCCCGCATACCTGCGCGCGGGCACGCTGCTTGCCGCCGCGGCGGACGCGGGCGCGCGGGTCGCGGTCGTGACGGCGAAGGACAAGCTGCGCCGGCTGCTCGGCTGGCGGATGCGCGGCGTGTGCTTCTCGGCGGAGAAGGCGAACCAGGCGAACCTCGGCGAGAACGGCATTGCCGACGTGCTCGACTTCGTCGGCCTGCCGTCGCCGGACGTCTACAGCGCCGCGCTGTCGGAGTTCGTACTCGCAGCGGGCGTGCGGCTCGCGCAGAACCGGCGCGCGGACCTGATGTATCTGTCGACGACCGACTACGTGCAGCACAAGTGCGCGCCGGGCAGCGACGGCGCGAACGCGTTCTACGCGATGATGGACCGCTACCTCGCGGCGCTCGACGCGCTCGGCTGGGTGATCGGCGTGACAGCGGACCACGGGATGAACGCGAAGCACGATCCGCGCACGGGCGAGCCGAACGTCGTCTATCTGCAGGACGCGCTCGACGCGTGGCTCGGGCCGCGCCGCGCGCGCGTGATCCTGCCGATCACCGATCCGTACGTCGTCCATCACGGCGCGCTCGGCTCGTTCGCGACAATCTATTTCGCGGACGGCGTCGACGCGGCGGCGGTCATCGGCCGCCTGCGCGAACGCGACGGCATCGAGCTCGCGCTCGACAACGCGACGGCCGCCGCGCGCTTCGAGCTGCCGGCCGACCGGATCGGCGACGTCGTCGTCGTGAGCCGGCGCGACGTCGCGCTCGGCACGCGCACGAGCGAGCACGACCTGTCCGGTTTGACGGTGCCGCTGCGTTCGCACGGCGGCTTGTCCGAGCAGCGCGTGCCGCTGTTGTTCAACCGCCGGATCGAAGGCGTCGAGCCGGGCCGCCGGCTGCGCAACTTCGATCTGTTCGATCTCGCGCTGAACCGGGCCGCGCGATGACGCCGCCGCTGCTTCGCGATCACCCCGCGTTTCGCCGCGAGACGCTGCGCTGGTGCGGCGAGCGGGCGGCGCGCGCGCGCACGCTCGACGTGTTCGATCCGTATTCGGGGATGCGCGTCGGCGAGGTGCCGCTCGCGTCGGTCGACGACGTGCGGCGCGCATTCGACTACGCGGCCGCATACCGGCCGACGCTGTCGCGCTACGAGCGCTCGCAGATCCTGGAGCGGGCGGCGGCGCGCCTGCGCGCGTGCGCGGAGGAGGCGTCGACGCTGATTTCGCTCGAATCGGGCCTGTCGAAGCAGGACTCGCGCCATGAGATCGGCCGCGTGGCGGACGTGTTCAAGTTCGCGTCGATCGAGGCGCTGCGCGACGACGCGCAGAGCTACTCGTGCGATCTGACGCCGCATGGCACGTCGCGCCGCGTGTTCTCGCAGCGGCAGCCGCTCGACGGCGTGATCGTCGCGATCACGCCGTTCAATCATCCTATGAACCAGGTCGCGCACAAGATCGCGCCCGCGATCGCGACGAACAACCGCGTGATCGTGAAGCCGTCGGAAAGGGTGCCGCTGTCGGCGCTGTATCTTGCCGACGTGCTGTACGAAGCGGGATTGCCCGAGCCGATGCTGCAGGTGCTGACGGGCGATCCGCGCGAGGTCGCCGACGAGCTGCTGACGCACCCGCGCGCGACGCTGATCACGTTCACGGGCGGCGTCGCGATCGGCAAGTACATCGCGGCGAAGGCGGGCTACCGGCGTATCGTGCTCGAACTGGGCGGCAACGATCCGCTGATCGTGCTCGACGACGCGGACCTCGAACGCGCGGCGACGCTCGCCGCCCAGGGTTCGTACAAGAACTCCGGGCAGCGCTGCACGGCGGTGAAGCGAATCCTCGTCCAGAAGGGCGTCGCGCCGCGCTTCACAGAACTGCTCGTCGAGAAGACGCGCGCGTGGTCGTACGGCGATCCGTTCGACCCGGCGAACCGGATGGGCACGGTGATCGACGAAGCGGCGGCCGCGCTGTTCGAAGCGCGCGTCGACGAGGCGGTGTTGCAGGGCGCGCGCCTGCTGACGGGCAACGAGCGGCGCGGCGCGCTCTATGCGCCGACGGTGCTCGACCGCGTCGACGCGTCGATGACGCTCGTGCGCGAAGAGACGTTCGGGCCGGTGTCGCCGATCATCGCGTTCGACACGATCGACGACGCGATCCGGATCGGCAACGGCACCGCGTTCGGTTTGTCGTCGGGCGTGTGCACGGACCGCGCGGACGCGATCGTGCGCTTCGTCAATGAGCTGAACGTCGGCACGGTGAACGTGTGGGAAGTGCCGGGCTACCGGCTGGAGCTGACGCCGTTCGGCGGGATCAAGGATTCGGGCTTGGGCTACAAGGAAGGGGTGCAGGAGGCGATGAAGAGCTTCACGAACCTGAAGACGTTTTCTTTGCCGTGGGCATGACGGCATGGCGCTGACGCTCGACGACATTCGCGCGCTGTTCGATCGCCATGGCGACATCGGGTACAGCGGTGAACCGGTGACGCAGCGCGAGCACGCGCTGCAGAGCGCGCAGCTCGCGGAGGAGGCGGGCGCGGGCGACGCGCTGATCGCGGCGGCGCTGCTGCACGACTTGGGCCACCTGCTGAACCGCCAGGGTGAAACGCCGACTGCGCACGGCATCGACGACCTGCACCAGTACTACGTGCTGCCGTTCCTGCGGCCGTTGTTTCCGGACGCGGTGCTGGAGCCGATCCGTCTGCACGTCGACGCAAAGCGCTGCCTTTGCGCGATCGATGCGTCGTACTACGCGCGCCTGTCCGCAGACTCGGTGCGCAGCTTGCATCTGCAGGGCGGCGTCTTCTCCGATGCCGAAGCCGACGCGTTCCTGCTGCGCCCATACGCGGCGGACGCGATCTGCCTGCGCCGTTGGGACGATCTCGCGAAGGCGGCCGGCAAGCCGACGCCGGATCTGGATTACTACATGCGCGCGGTCGAGCGCACCGTCAAATAGCGGCAGCCTCCCGTTTCTCATATCTATATATGTAGAGGGCGCTTGAGCGGACACGTGCGATCCCCCCGTTCCGCGCTTTGCGAGCTCGGAACGGGGGGATCAAATTTCTTTCGGAAAGGGGCTGTCGCGGACAAATAGAAATGTCCGGTTTTGTAGCAAATGAAATGTCCGCATGTTGGCGGGGGCGGCAAGCCGGCG
>NZ_LOWC01000131.1:0-23749 GCF_001522845.1 Burkholderia sp. BDU5
TCCTCAAACTCGGTTGCTGCCTGATCTGCTGGAATACCCTTCGGCGGGCCGACCAGTCTTTATGAAACCGTCTCTTACGTGCGAACCCTGAATACAGGCCGTGCGTGCTCACGCGGGACGATGCGGACCGCCGATCGCCGCCCAGACCTCGTCGGCGGTTTCGCAGAATCGGAACAGCTCGGCGTCGCGCGGATCGATCATCCCTTCGTCGACGAGAAACGCGAAATCGACCGCAGCTCGCCAGAACGTGCGGCCGACCAGCACGACAGGCAAGGGCGCGATCTTGCGGGTCTGCAGGAGCGTCAGTACTTCGAACAGTTCGTCGCAGGTGCCGTAGCCGCCGGGAAAGAACACGGCGGCTTTCGCGCGTTCGAGCAGGTGCAGCTTGCGGATCGCGAAATAGTGGAAGCGAAAGCACAGCTCCGGCGTCACGTAAGGGTTGGGGAATTGCTCGCGCGGCAGCGTGATGTTGAGCCCGATGCTGGGTGCGCCCGTTTCGTGCGCGCCGCGATTCGCGGCTTCCATGATGCCTGGGCCGCCGCCCGTGATGATCGTGAGGCGGCGCGGATGCGGCGAGCGTGCGGTCTCGCCGACGAGCCGGCCGAGATCGCGCGCGACGCCGTAGTATTGGCTGCGCTCGAGCAGACGCACCGCGACCCGGACCGCATGCCGCCGCTCGGGATCGCTCGGATGCGCGGCGAGCCGGTGCTGAGCGTCGGCGAGCCGGGCGCGCGCGACGGCGGGCGCGACGATCCGCGTGCTGCCGTAGACGACGACCGTATCGCTGATCCCGAAGCGCTGCAGCGTTTCCTCGGTCTTCCAATAATCGAGCTGCAGCCGCACGCCGCACATCTCGGGACGCTGGAGGAACGTGAGGTCTTCGTCTGCCTGCCGGTACGTCGGGCTCGACACGAGCCGCTCGACGGCGGCCGACAGCGGCGGGCGGCGCTTCGGCGCGGCGTGTGTGCGGCGCAGCGGCGTGCGACGTCCGGTGGCGCGTGCGGCGGAAGCCGAGCGCCGCTTCACGCGTGGAGTCGTCGGTTTTTTCATCGCGCTGTCCAGAGGCGGAAAGTCGGATCGACACCACGTTAAGCCGGTTCGGTGCGCACCGATTGATCGCGGTCAACGCGGCTCGACAAAGCCGGTGTGACGATGCGCGGCTGCGCGGCGCCGCCGTGAAGTCGATGCGAACTCGACGTGAACTCGACGTGAACTCGACGCGCATCGGACCACCGGTGAGCTGGGCATCCGATATCGGCCTCACGCTTGACACATGTCAAGCGGCGCCGGTCGAAGAACCGGAAGATGCTAATCAAGCGCCCCGAGGATGGACGCAATACTTATCGCTCTGGCACGTCATTGCGCTTTGCCGTAAGAGCGCCAGGGGAGAAAGGATCATGGGAATTGGAATGCAGATCGCCTATTTCGGCTTTGCCGGATCAGCGCAACTCGAAGCCGAGGCGAGCATCCAACTGATCCGTCTGGAGCGATACAGCGCGCGCCTCGCCGGTTGCCACCTCGCGATCGAGGCGCTTGGCGCCGGCACCTCGGATCCGACGTACGACGTCCGCCTCGATCTGATCACGCGCGACTACGAATTGAAGCCGATTCCGCACATGATGGGCGCCGATCCGCTCGCGGCGATCCGGAACGCATTCGATGCCGCCGAGCGGGAGCTCGCTGCGACGTTCGCCTGAGGGTCGAGCGAATCGAGCGAATCGGCGAGCGAACTGGCCGGCGAACCGGAAAGTGATTGAAACGGTGAACGATCGGAGCTGCGATTCTGCGGGCGGATGGGCCGGTGAATCGGAGAACAATCGATTCGACAAATTCGATGAACGCGTCAGACCCGGTCGCCCCGGGGCGCGCGTCGACCGACGACGCCCGCGCACGCCACGCCATCCGCTCAGGACTCCTCGCGCCCCGTGAACAATTCGTGCTCGGCGGGCGCGACAGTTTCGTCGACGCATTGCACGTGCCATTCGCCGACGATGGGCGCGTGATGCGCATGCCGATACCAGCGGGCCGCGCCCGTCTCGCCTTCGGACGGACGTTGCTTCGCGCCGAGATCGAGGCCTTCGAGCACGCACAGCGAATGCGTGCCGTCGGCGCTCGTCACGCGGGTCGTGCCGCTCTGGCAGACGATGTTGCCCCACTCGGGCAGTTCGACGCCCGCATGGCCTTCGCGCGACCATTTGTGCTCCGCCGTGTCGATCCACAGGATCGCGTAGGAGGCCGGATCGGTGGACGCGAACGTATCGAGATGAATGGTGATGCGCACGACTGACTCCTTGCAAATTGCGCGGCGACGCCGCGCTACTGGCTCATGACCCATTGAATCAAAGTATGCGCGTCTTCGCTCGAAAGCGGGCCGTCGCGTTCCGGGGCGGTCGGCATCGGCGTATCGCCCCAGTGTGCGCGCCCGCCGCGACGCAGTTTCTGCTCGAGCATCTCGGCGGCATTCGGCACGTCGCGATAGCGTTCCGCGATCTGATGGAACGACGGCGCGAGGAACGGCATGTTCGGCGCATGGCAGAACATGCAATGCTGCTGGTCGACGAGCTCGGTCGGCTCGCGCACCTGCGCGCCGGCGGCGTCGGCCGCGACCATGCAGACCGCGCTCAGCATGCACGCGAGCGCGAAATTCGGCAGACTGTTCGTCATGGCGCAACCCTCGATCGGACGCTTGTTTCGAGTCTAAGCGGCGAGCGCGAGCGACCGTTGACGCAGGTCAACGGGGTCGGGGCATAGGCGCTGAAGATCGTCGCTCCAGGCACGCCGGAGGGGCGTGAATCATGCGGCGCTGCGGCAGCGGCGCGGCCATGCGCGGCGGCGAACCGACGACGCTTGATGCAAGTCAAGCCGAGCCCGCGACGCCGGGTTTCAATCGATGACGATGCGTCTACGCTGGAATCGTCGGGTTCGACAACGGACAGGAACACGCATGCACCAGGACACGCTTTACGACTCGCTGCTCGCCGCCGCGCAGCGCCGCTCGATCACGGAGAGAGCGTTGATGCACATGCTCGATGACGAAATCACGCGCCTTGCGGATGGCGCGCGCGTCTACGACTATCTGCGCGTGATCGCGATCCGCCGCGTGCGCGATCGCATCGCGTTGCCCGCGCACGCGTCGGACGACATGCACACGCGGCGCCTGGGAGTGCGTTGACGATGCGCGCGATGGTGTTCGACGGCGGCGCGCCGCGGCTGCGCGAAGCGGAGCTGCCGGACCCGGTTCCGACGGCGGGGCAGTTGCTGATCGACGTGCACGCGTGCGGCGTGTGCCGGACCGATCTGCATGTCGTCGACGGCGACCTGCGCGATCCGAAGCGGCCGGTGGTCCCGGGGCACGAGATCGTCGGCACGGTCGCCGCGCTCGGCGCGGGCGCGGCGGGCTTCGCGATCGGCGATCGCGTCGGCGTGCCGTGGCTCGGCCGCACGTGCGGGCATTGCGCATATTGCACGAGCGGTCGCGAGAACCTATGCGACGCCCCCGGCTTCACTGGCTACACGATCGATGGCGGCTATGCGGAGCGCACGGTCGCCGATGCGCGCTACTGCATGCACCTGCCGCGCCGCTACGACGACGTTCACGCGGCGCCGCTGCTGTGCGCGGGCCTCATCGGCTATCGGACGCTGAAGATGGCGGGGCCCGCGCGCCGCATCGGCCTGTACGGCTTCGGCGCGGCCGCGCATCTCGTCGCGCAGATCGCGCGTTTCCAGGGACGCATCGTCTACGCATTCACGCGGCCGGGCGATAGCGCTGCGCAGCAGCTCGCGCGCCGGCTCGGCGCGGCATGGGCGGGCGGCAGCGACGAACCCGCGCCGGAGCCGCTCGACGCCGCGTTGATTTTCGCCTCGGTCGGCGCGCTCGTGCCGGCCGCGCTCGCGGCGGTCGTGAAAGGCGGCATCGTCGTTTGCGGCGGGATCCACATGTCGGACATTCCGTCGTTTTCGTACGACCTGTTGTGGGGAGAACGGCGGATCGTGTCGGTCGCGAATCTGACGCGCGACGACGCGGCGGAGTTCATGCGGATTGCGAACGACGTGCAGCTCGAAGTCGAGGCGACGCCGTATCCGCTCACGCAGGCGAACCAGGCGCTCGACGATCTGCGCTCGGGGCGCCTGACGGGCGCGGCGGTGCTGACGACGCGCTGAGGGAGCATCGACGCGCGGCGCGCGGGTTCGCGTGGACGCGCGCGGCCCGCAAGCGGCCGCTTCGGAGATGGCGTGCGGCCCGCCATGCAGCCGGCGCGTTCATGACGCGCCGTGCATCGCGCCCGCGATGCGTCACACGCGCGCGAGCCCCTGTGGATCGGTGATGCGGATCTGCTTGCCGCGCGGCGCGATCAACTTGTCGCGCTGGAACTTCGACAGCATCCGGCTGACGGTCTCGAGCTTCATCCCGAGATAGCAGCCGATCTCCTCGCGCGTCATCCGCAGATTGAACTCCGACGCCGAATAGCCGCGTTTCTGGAATCGCTCGGAAATGTTGAGCAGGAACGCGGCGACGCGCTGCTCGGCCGTCATCGTCCCGAGCAGCATCATCAGGCTCGATTCGCGGACGATCTCGCCGCTCATCAGCTGATGGACGTGGTGCTGCATCGGCTTCACTTCGCGGCAGACGGCTTCGAGCTGCGCGAATGGAATGATGCAGACGGTGCTGTCCTCGAGCGCGATCGCGTCGCTGTTGTGGCGGCCACCGCACACGCCGTCGAGGCCGAGCGTCTCGCCGACGATCTGGAAGCCCGTCACCTGCTCGCGGCCGTCGCGGTGCATGACGACCGTCTTGAACGAACCGGTGCGTACCGCATAGATGCTCTGGAACGTGTCGTGCGTGCGAAACAATGCTTCACCGCGTTTGACGTGGCGCGTCGTGCACACCATCGCGTCGAGACGAGCGAACTCGCTCGGCGTGAGACCGGCCGGCATGCATACGTCGCGTATCGCACAGGTCGAACAGCGGATCGCTGGCTGCTTCGGCGCGTCGTTGGCCGCGACGGGATGCAACGGGAACACGGATCGTTGCGGCACGACGGAAGGCGCAACTTCATTGACTGAGGCGGTCAGCATAATCGGCTCCTTTCATGCGGCGACGCTCGATTGGCACGATCGAGGATCGCTGCGACGTGGCGCGGCACGAAGCGCCGCATTGCGCGACGGCGTCGACGAAGCGATCGACATGCGTCGCACGGCATGCCGGACGATGTGTGCAAACCGCTGAGACTGACGTCCGGGAGCTCGGCTCGCATGTCATCGTGCGCAATCCGCCGTTTCGTTGCGATGACCGAATCGGCTGAGGCAAGCCTGCCCGCTATGAGCATAGTCGACGAAACGCGGGTCGGAGCGATCATCGACTGACCGCCCCTATGGTTGCCAGTATGGAACGCAAACTGCGGCATCGAAATCGGCGAACGTTGAAGATCGGGTAAGCATCAGCGTAGCGCTGTAGGGCGTTTCCTACAGCAGCAGCGTGGACTCGTGCCGTGCATCCGTTTGACCCAGGTCAACGGATCGAGTGAGTGCGCGCTTACAGTAAAACGCGGTAGCTTTGCAGCGTTTCACGCAGCGTCGCGGCAACCGGTTTCGGCACGTTGCCGCGCATACGAATCGGCGCGCGTTCTTCGTGGCGCGCTGCAAGCAGCATTTTTCTCAACCCCTGCCCGGATCATGACCGCGCGATGCTGCCTATCGGCCGCGCGGCGCGGCGTCGATGCCGCACCGGGCACCTCATCAGGAGGCCGTGATGGAAGCAAAACGCGTGGCGTTTGTGACGGGCGGTATGGGTGGATTGGGCGCGGCGGTCAGCAGGCGGCTGCACGACGCCGGCATGGCCGTGGCGGTATCGCACTCGGAGCGCAACGATCATGTGTCGACGTGGCTCATGCACGAGCGCGACGCCGGGCGCGATTTCAAGGCATACGGTGTCGACGTCGCCGACTACGAGTCGTGCGAGCGTTGCGCGGAGAAGGTGCTCGCCGATTTCGGCAAGGTCGATGTGCTGATCAACAACGCGGGGATCACGCGCGACGCGACGTTCCTGAAGATGACGAAGGGCGACTGGGACACCGTGATGCGCACCGATCTCGATGCGATGTTCAATGTGACGAAACAGTTCATCGCCGGGATGGTCGAGCGGCGCTTCGGACGCATCGTCAACATCGGTTCGGTGAACGGCTCGCGCGGCGCGTTCGGTCAGGCGAACTATGCATCGGCGAAGGCGGGCATCCACGGCTTCACGAAGACGCTCGCGCTCGAGACGGCGAAGCGCGGGATCACGGTCAACACCGTGTCGCCCGGCTATCTCGCGACCGCGATGGTCGAAGCGATGCCGCAGGACGTGCTCGAAGCGAAGATTCTTCCGCAGATTCCGGTCGGCCGGCTCGGCAAGCCCGACGAAGTGGCCGCGCTCATCGCATTCCTGTGCTCGGACGATGCGGCGTTCGTCACCGGCGCCGATCTCGCGATCAACGGCGGGATGCATATGTATTGATCGGAGCCGTGCCGCCGTTCGCGCGGCGGCGCGCGCTTCGGTGCCCGCGGCGCGGCGGGGGGCCGTGTCGCGCATGCCTGTGCAGCACACGTTTGTCATGCGGCGTGTCGCGTAGCCCGATGCAACGTTTCTGTCCGTCGTTTCTCGGATGCGCAGTTTCGCAGACGCCAGGCATCCGGCAAAACCCGTTCGCGGTCGCTCGATTCTCGCAATCGTTCAGTGTGCCGAAACATCGAAGCCCGTTCGCTGACGCGGCGGATCGCGGGCGATGCATTCATCAGCGTATTCGACGCGCCGATCTCGACGATTCGGCGCGCATCGCTTCACTTTCCAAACGATTCGTCCGACGTGTTCGGCATGCCGAAACGCCGGGCAGGCATGGATACCCGGCGTCCCGTTCTTCTCGTTTACTTCGCACGCGCGGGCGCATCTTCCAGTTCGACCGATTCGAGATAGGACGGCACTTCGCAATGCCAATGCAGCGACTCCTCGATCCGGCGGCGCAGCGCGTCGGCCGCCGCGGGCTCGCCGTGCGTGACGAACGTGCGCGCGGGTGCGCTCGACTGCGCGCCGAGCCACGCGAGGATCTCGCTGTAGTCCGCGTGCGCGGACAGCGACGAGATCATCTCGATCTGTGCGCGCACGCGCACGTATTCGCCGTGGATCTTCACCGTCGGCTCGTGCGCGGCGAGCGCCGCGCCGCGCGTGCCCGCCGCCTGGTAGCCGACGAGCAGGATCGTGTTGCGGCTGTCGGGCGCGTAGCGCTCGAGATGGTGCAGCACGCGGCCGCCCGTCGCCATCCCGCTGCCCGCGATGATCACCATCGGCCCGTTGTGATCGGCGATGGCCTTCGATTGCTCGACGGTGCGCACCATCGTCGCCGCATGGCCGATCGCGTCCGCATCGGACATCGTGAGCCGATGATCGCTCAGGCGCCGCCGGTAGATCTCGGTGACGCTCGTCGCCATCGGACTGTCGAGGTAGACGGGCACGTGCGGCATCCGGCCCGTCTTCTTCAACTGGGCGATGTAGTGGAGGATCTCCTGCGCGCGCCCGACCGTGAAGCACGGCATCACGACTACGCCGCCGCGCGCGAACGTCTTCGAGAACACGTCGGCGAGCTCGGCCTCGGGATCGCTCGCGTCGTGCAGCCGGTCGCCGTACGTCGATTCGACGACGAGATAATCCGCGTGAACGGGCGGCACGGGCGCGCGCATGATCGGATCGTGCGGGCGGCCGAGATCGCCCGAGAACGCGATCAGCGTGTGCCGCCAGCAGACGACCACGCTCGCCGCGCCGAGAATGTGCCCGGCCGGCAGGAATCGGAAGTGCAGATTGCCCGGGAGCGGCGTCGGCGCGTCGAATTCGCGCGGCGCGAGACGCTGCAGCGCGCGCCGCGCATCGTCGACGGTGTAGAGCGGCAATGCCGGATGGTGCTTCGAATAGCCGTGGCGGTTTGCGAAATCGGCTTCTTCCTCGAGGAGCCGCGCGCTGTCCATCAGCATGATCTCGGCGAGCTCCGCCGTGCCGTGCGTGCAATAGACCGGCCCGCTGAAGCCTTCGCGCACGAGCACGGGCAGATAGCCGCTGTGATCGAGATGCGCGTGCGTGAGCACGACGGCGTCGATCGAGTCGGCGGGCACGGGCAGCGGGCTCCAGTTGCGCAGCCGCAGCTTCTTCGTGCCCTGGAACAGCCCGCAGTCGATCAGGACGCGTGTCCCGGCGTCCTCGAGCAGATACTTCGAGCCCGTGACGGTTTCCGTCGCGCCGAGGAACGTCAGTTTCATGAGACCCCCTGAGAAGCTTGTGATGTGGGATGCGTCCATTGCACTACACGCGACGCGCGCATCGCTGACGTGGATCAATTCGCGCGGCGACGCATTCGGACGCGCGGCGAAAAGGCGCCGGCCGATGAATGTGCGAGTGCGTCGTGCGTGCGTCGCCGCGGATCGCGCGCGTCGGCGCGGACGCGAGGATGTGCGAGAGCGTGTTGCAGCGCCGCGAACACGGCGTCGACGCGTGCGAGTGTGCGAGCATGCGCCTTCGCGCGATGCGCGGCGCATTGCGCGCCTGGTGCCTGGAGATGGGTGCAATGCGGTTTGTGCGGTGCGAAAAACGCGCGTCGGCGACTGCCGCGGCAGACGTCGAACAGCGTACGCGGATGCTATCCGTGCCCGCTGTTCGGCATGCGGGGCTAGCGTTTGAAGGAAGCGCTCGGGCGTCGCCGCGGGCCGCGCAACCCGGTATGCGGACAGGGCGGGCGCGTGCGAGGCGGAGGATTCTGCAACGGCGAATAAGTTTTTTGCGTGAAGTCGTTCTTGCGCTGACTGAGAACCTCTCCTATCATGACATCAATCAATGTAACGTTGATTGATGGTTTGATGTGAGATTGCGACCGCGCCCTAATTCCCAAATCGAACCATCGAGGGCGTTGCATCGAGTCGCACCGACGTCCCGTTGCGGGACATGGAGACAAACACCGTGAATGCTATTGTCCGTCGCGATATCCGCTTCGCCCTGCCGCCCGATCGCATCTGCGACTGGCATGCCGAAGGCGTAGGCGTGACGCATCTGTTCAACGCGCTGTCGCTGTTGTTCCCTGCCGGCGAGCGCTTCTTCATGGATTCGGTCCGCAACTATCGCGACCGGATCGAGGAACCCAATCTGAAGCGCGACATCGCCGGCTTCATCGGCCAGGAAGCGATGCACACGCGCGAGCACGTCGAGTTCAACGATCTGCTGCAGGCGGCCGGCATGCCGGCGCACAAGCTCGACAAGCGCCTGTGGACGGTGCTCGGCTGGTTCAAGAAGGTGCTGCCGCATTCGGCGCAGCTCGCGATCACGATGGCGCTCGAGCACTACACCGCGATGTTTACGGGCCTCGTGCTCGCGAACCGCATCACGACCAGCGACGTCGACGGCTACCGCCAGATGTGGATGTGGCACTCGATGGAGGAAACCGAGCACAAGGCGGTCGCGTATGACGTGTGGCGCACCGTGATGAAGCCGAACCTGAAGAACTACCTGGTTCGCACGGGCGCGATGGGGCTCGTCACGGTCGTGTTCTGGGCGACGCTGTTCGACTTCAACACGCGCCTGTTGATCGCGCATCGCCGCCGCATCGGCAAGGGCCTCGGCATCGGCAAGCTGGTCAAGTATTTGTGGAGCCCGAGGAACGGCATCTTCGCGTTGATCGCGCGCGAATGGATCGACTACTTCCGACCGGGCTTCCATCCGTGGGACCACGACAACAGCGTGCATCTGGAGCGCCTCGACGATCTGATCGCCGAGATCGACGCAAGCAATGCGCGCCAGGCGGCGAAGGCCGCGCCGCGCCGGGTGCCGCTGCATCCAGTGCCGCGGGCGGTGTAATGCAGGGTTAGCAGGCAAATCAGGGAGAAGAGAAGGGCCGCTACGAGCGGCCCTTCCGTTTTTGGCCGCCGCAGGCGCGGCCGATCGCGGCGTGTCCGCGCGTTGTGCGTCGCAGCGAATGAGCGGCATTCGCGAAATCATCATACTTTTTGATTCCGCAGTGCATCGGACGAGCGCCCGCTCGCGATGCGCGACCGCGAGCCCCGAGCCGCCGCGTTCTGCGCGCAACCCCTTGATCGACAAAGCGTTTTGCTCATCGCGATCTTGCGCGTCGCAGCACGTCATGTTGCAGGCGACGTCTGACGAATCGGGTAGAATCCGCGCTGCGCAAAAAATGCGTGCGGCGCGGCGCGCCGCAGATCGTCCCGGGGACGCGCCGAATCCGGCGTCCTGCCCGGCGCGGCGTCGAACCGTCGCCCGCCGCTCCTTGCCAGCCCGTTATGTCATCACACCCGAATTCCGACAGCTCAACCGCACAATCGAATCCCCCTCAGCTGCGCCGCAGCCTGAAAGCCCGTCACCTGACGATGATCGCGATCGGCGGCTCGATCGGCACGGGCCTGTTCGTCGCGTCCGGCGCGTCCATCTCGCAGGCGGGCCCCGGCGGCGCGATGCTCGCGTACCTGCTGATCGGCGTGATGGTCTACTGCCTGATGATGAGCCTGGGCGAGATGGCCGCGTTCATGCCGGTGTCCGGCTCGTTCGCGACCTACGGCGCGAAATACGTCGAAGAGGGCTTCGGCTTCGCGCTCGGCTGGAACTACTGGTACAACTGGGCGGTGACGATCGCCGTCGAGCTCGTCGCCGCGCAGCTCGTCATGCATTACTGGTTCCCGGACGTGCCGGGCGTCTGGTGGAGCGCGGCGTTCCTCGGCGTGATGTTCCTCCTCAACGTGCTGACCGTGCGCGGCTTCGGCGAGGCCGAATACTGGTTCGCGCTGATCAAGGTCGTCACCGTGCTCGCGTTCATCGGCGTCGGCCTGCTGATGATCTTCGGCATCCTGGAGGGCGGCCCGAGCAACGGCTGGAGCAACTTCACGATCGGCG
This sequence comes from Burkholderia sp. BDU5, assembly GCF_001522845.1. Taxonomy (NCBI): domain Bacteria; kingdom Pseudomonadati; phylum Pseudomonadota; class Betaproteobacteria; order Burkholderiales; family Burkholderiaceae; genus Burkholderia; species Burkholderia sp. BDU5. The sequence goes on from NZ_LOWC01000131.1 coordinate 10,916, forward strand.
ACGCGCCGTTCGCGGGCGGTCTGCCCGCGATGATGGGCGTCGCGATGATCGCCGGCTTCTCGTTCCAGGGCACCGAGCTGATCGGCGTCGCCGCCGGCGAATCGGAAAACCCGCGCACGACGATCCCGCGTGCGGTGCGCCAGGTGTTCTGGCGGATCCTGCTGTTCTACGTGCTCGCGATTTTCGTGATCGGCGTGCTGGTTCCGTATACCGATCCGAATCTGCTGAAGAGCGACGTGACCGACGTCGGCGTGAGCCCGTTTACGCTCGTGTTCCGCCATGCGGGCCTCGCGTTCGCCGCAGGCGTGATGAATGCCGTGATCCTGACCGCGGTGCTGTCGGCCGGCAACTCGGGGATGTATGCATCGACGCGGATGCTCTACAACCTCGCGACCGAAGGCCGCGCGCCGAAACTGTTCGCGAAGCTTTCGGCGGGCGGCGTGCCGCGCAACGCGCTGTACGCGACGACCGCGGTGGGCGCGCTGTGTTTCCTGTCGTCGCTGTACGGCGACAAGACGGTCTATCTGTGGCTGCTGAACACGTCGGGGATGACGGGCTTCATCGCATGGCTCGGCATTGCGGTCAGCCACTATCGATTCCGCAAGGGCTTCATCCGCCAGGGCTTCTCGGTCGGCCAACTGCCGTATCAATCGAACCTTTATCCGTACGGCCCGATCTTCGCGTTCGCGCTGTGCATCGTGATCGCCCTCGGTCAGGACTACCAGGCGTTCCTCGCGAACAAGATCGATTGGGTCGGCGTGCTCGCGACCTACGTCGGCATTCCGCTCTTCCTCGTCGTGTGGCTCGGCTACCGGCTCTTCCACAAGACCCGTCTCGTTCGCTACGAAGAGATGGATATCGCGTCGTGGGTCGCCGAGCACGAACGCGCGGCGGCGCGCGATGCACGCGAAGCGGCGGCCGTGCGCGTGCCGTCGAGTCCTGAAGCGGCGTCGTAGCGCGCGGCGTCGCGCAGCGGGCATGCGTTCTCCGTTGCGATTTTGAAAAGCGGCCGCGCCCGGCTTCGGGCGCGGCCGCTTTTTTGAGTCTGAGTCGCGGGATGCCGTCGTTTTTTTCGAATTATTTTGTTGTTCGAGGACCGCCGACGCGCCGTTCGACGGCAGGCGGCAGTCTCGCCGCTCCGCGCGGGACACCGGCGTTTACGGCGCCGCGAACACGTCGGTGCGATTCGCCGCGTTGCCGATTTCGTTTGCACGAAGAACGGCACAATCGATGTTCCGCATGTGCCGAACCTCGCGTACAGCGAATGCCAATCGGTCTGCGCTTCGCCGGTTTTTCCTATGTGGTGATGCATCGAAATTGAACGCCATGCGCGTTACGCATTCGTCTTTCGTTCGTGCCTGGTTCGGATGCCGATGTATCGCGAGTGATGCATCGAATGCGATGCGGACGCCGCGTATGCGACATGCGGTGGGTCGCACGCGCGAACTCGGCGATTGCTGCGTCACGCGCGCCGGCTTGCGCGAGCGTCGCGCCATCGCGCGAGCGGACGCGTCTCGAACCAAGGCATTCCGAGCACGAACGCGATGCCGATCAGGCCGCCGGGCAGCACGTTGACGACACGTTCGGCGGCGACGGCGGAAGTGTGTGCCGCATGCAATACGGCCAGCGCACGAGCGCTTCACCTGTGCGCATCGGCGAGCGTGCGCCGGCGGACATGTCGTGCGATATCGAGGCGACCCTCTACGAATCGCCTATTTGGACGCCTTATCGTTAACCGGTTTCTTCCGTCGAAGACGATGCTTGCGGCCGAAAACGCCGCGGACCGGACGCGACGCACGACGCATGCCGGTGCCGCGAATCGCGGCGCGGCGTTTGAATCGTTTGAATGCGGCGTGTGCGCACCGACCAGGCGGCGCGCGGCGCGTGAACCGTCGTTCGGGCAATCGAGGAGCAGGCCATGCTGGCAGGAATGATGTTGATCGGATCGGTCGTGACGCTCGGCGTGTGGGCCGGCCGCAACCCGGTAGCCGTGCTGAACGCGGCGGCTCGCCGTGCGACGTTCGTCGGCCGCTTCGACATCGTCTACGGCGCGGGGCCGCGCCGCTCGCTCGACGTTTACGTGCCTGCCGGCCGCGGTGCGCCGGCGCCGGGCGGCGGCAAGCCGCCGCTCGTCGTGTTCTTCTATGGCGGCAGCTGGCAGAGCGGCCGGCGCAGCGACTACCGGTTCGTCGGCGAAGCGCTCGCGTCGCGCGGCTTCGTCGTGGCGATTCCCGATTACCGGCTCTATCCGGACGCGGTGTTTCCGGACTTCGTCGAAGACGCGGCCGCGGCGGTGCGCTGGGCGCGCGATCACGCGGCCGAGCTCGGCGCGGATCCGCAACGTCTGTTCGTCGCCGGCCACTCGGCGGGCGCGCAGATCGCGACGCTGCTTGCGACCGACGGCCGCTTTCTCGATGCGCAGGGCCTCGACAAGTGCGATCTCGCGGGGGTCGTCGGGCTCGCCGGTCCGTACGATTTCCTGCCATTGAAGGACGCGACGCTGATGCGGGTCTTTCCCGAGCCCGTGCGCGAAGCGAGTCAGCCGATCCGCTTCGTCGACGGCCGCGAGCCGCCGATGCTGCTCATATCGGGCCTGTGCGACGCGACGGTGAAGCCGGGCAACACCGCACGGTTTGCCGCGCGCGTGGACGCCGCGGGCGGCGCGGTGCAGATCAAGCTCTATCCGCGCGTCGGGCACGCGCTGCTCGTCGGCGCGTTCGGCTTGCCGATGCGGCCTTTCGCGCCGGTGCTCGACGACGTCGCTGCGTTCGTGCGCACCGCGCCGCGCGTGCGGACCTGAAGCGGATCTGACGCGAACAGGAAACGCGCGGCGTCGTGCGCGAGCGTGACGCTTATCCTTGATCGCCACCGCCGACGGGCAGCACCGAGCCGGTCATGTAAGACGCCTCGTCCGACGCGAGAAACAGGACCGCGGCGACCTGCTCGTCGATCGTCCCGTAGCGGTGCATCAGGCTCGATGAAAGCGTCTGGTCGACGATCTCGCGATACCAGCGCACATCGTCGTCGCTCTGCGGTTCGGCGTTGCGCGGCACCTTGCGCGGCGGTGCGTCGGTGCCGCCCGCGGCGACCGCGTTCACGCGTATGCCGTGCGCCGCGTGCTCGAACGCGAGACTCGCGGTCAACGCGTTGACGCCGCCCTTCGCGGCCGCATACGGCACGCGATGAATGCTGCGCGTCGCGATCGACGACACGTTGACGATCGCGCCGCCGCCGCGCTCGATCATCCCGGGCAGCACCGCGCGACAGCACCACAGCGTCGGGAACAGCGAGCGGCGGATCTCCGCTTCGATCTGCGCGACTTCGTAGCGGTCGTACGGCTTCGTCCAGATCGTGCCGCCGACGTTGTTGACGAGCACGTCGATCCTGCCGAATGCGTTGATCGCCGCGCGCGCCATCGTTTCCGCGCCCGCGTACGTTTCGAGGTCGGCGACGACGGCGAGCGTTCGGCGGCCCTGCGACGCGATCTCGGCCGCGGCGTCGTGGACGAAATCCGCGCGGTCGACGAGCACCGTCGTCGCGCCCTCTCGCGCCGCGCGCAACGCGACGCCGCGGCCGATGCCCTGCGCGGCGCCCGTGACGATCATGACTTGGTGGTCGAAGCGGCCGGGTGCGTGGCGAGTATTCATGACGCGCTGCTCGACGAGAATTTTTCGAAGTACAGATTGGCCGGCGTGACGCCGCGCTCGCGCAGCCACGTTTGCACCGCGTCGACCATCGGCGCCGGGCCGCACAGATAGATGTCGACGTCGCCGTCGTTCAGCCATTCGGGCTCGACGTGCGCGGTCACGTAGCCCTTGCGCGGATGCGCGCTCGCGTCGTCGGCGACGCAGGTCCGGTATTCGAAGCCGCCTAGGCGGCGTTCGACGTCGCCTAGGCGGTCGAGCGCGACGAGATCGTCGTCTCGCGTGACGCCGTAGACGAGCCGCACGGGCGGCGCGTCGCCGCGCGCCGAGCAGACGTCGAGCATCGACAGGAACGGTGCGATGCCGGTGCCGCCCGCGAGGAACAGCGCGGGCCGTGCGGCGTCGCGAAGATAGAAGCTGCCGTGCGGGCCGGAGAATGCGATCCGCTGGCCGGGCGCGGCTTCGTCGACGAGATAGCGGCTCATCCGGCCGCCCGGCACGTTGCGCACGAGAAACGACACGCGCGCGTCGCCCGGCCGCGAGCTGAACGAATACGAGCGCGTCGTCGCGCCGACGCCCGGGACCTCGACGTTCACGTACTGACCCGCGAGAAACGCGAGCTTCGCGGGCTCGTCGACGTCGATCGTGAAATGAATCGTCGATGCCGACAACCGCTCGATTGCGGAAAGCGTGCCTTCGTGGCGCACGGCGCCCGTCTTGCACGCGGCCGACGATGCGGGCACGTCGATCACGCAGTCGGAACGCGGGCGCGTCTGGCATGCGAGCACATAGCGCTGCGCGGCCTCGCCGGCGGTGAGTGCGTCCTCGATGTAGCTCGACTCGGGCAGGTCGTAATCGCCCGACTCGCAACGGCAGCGGCAGGTGCCGCATGCGCCGTCGCGGCAATCGAGCGGGATGTTGATCTGCTGGCGATACGCGGCGTCGGCGAGCGTTTCGCCTTCGCGGCACGTGACGAAGCGGGTGACGCCGTCTTCGAACTGGAGTGCGATGCGGTGTTCCATGATGCGTTCCTCGTGCGCGACGCGTCGTGCGGCGCGCGGCCGGCTAGATGTGATAGATGTCGATCAGCTGGTTGATGTAGTCGTTCTTCAGGACGACGTACTTGCTGACGATCCTCGGCGCGTCGCCGGAGAAGTCGATCGCGTAGCGCGACATCCCGAAATAGCTCGACACCGTCTTGTAGCGATAGCTGAGCGTGTGCCAGTTGAAGCGCACGATGTGCACGCCGCCTTCGACGCTTTCGAGCTCGACGTTCGCGACGTTGTGGCTCGTGCGCGTGTCGGGCATCGTCGCGCTCGAGCGCTCGGTCTTGATGCGGAACACGCGATCCTCGAGCCCTTGCCGGTTCGGGTAGTAGATCAGCGAGATTTCGCGCTGCGGATCGGTGACGAGCGTGTCGGCGTCGTCCCACGACGGCATCCAGAACACGGCGTCCGGGTGATAGCAGTCGAGCCACGCATCCCATTCCTTGTCGTCGAGCAGCCGGCATTCGCGGTGGAGGAACGCCTGGATGTCGGCGAGATCGATCGTCTTCATGCGCGGCTCCGTTCGGCGGCGAGCGCCTTCTTCATCGTCGCGATCCAGTAGCGGTGCTGGACCGTGTACAGCCCTTCGTCCTCGGTCTTCATGCCGCTCATCACCGGCTGGATGCCGATCCTGCGCGCGGCTTCGTCGGGGCCTTCGATCCAGTGCGTCGCGCCGCGGCACATGTCGTTCCATTCGACCGCGCGGCCCGCGTAGCCTTGCTGGCACGCGCGGAATTCCTCGAGATCGTCGGGCGTCGCCATCCCGCTCGCGTTGAAGAAGTCCTCGTATTGCCGGATGCGCCGGGCGCGCGCATCCGGCGCTTCGCCCTTCGGCGCGATGCAGTAGATCGTGACCTCGGTGCGGTTGACGGCGAGCGGCCGCAGCACGCGGATCTGCGAGCCGAACTGGTCCATCAGATAGACGTTCGGGTACAGGCACAGATTGCGCGAGTTCTGGATCATCCAGTCGGCGACGTCGCTGCCGCAGCGTGCGGCGAATTCGTCGCGACGATCGAAGTTCGGCCGGTCCTCCGGGTTCGCCCAGCGCGACCACAGCAGCATGTGGCCGTGATCGAACGCGTAGAAGCCGCCGCCCTGGCGTCCCCACTTGCCGGCATCCATCGCGCGGATCGAGTCTTCGTGTTGCGCGTCCGTCTTGCGGTGATTGACGGTCGCCGCATAGTTCCAGTGCACGGCCGACACGTGATAGCCGTCGGCGCCGTTCTCGGCGGTGAGCTTCCAGTTGCCTTCGTATGTATACGTCGACGACCCGCGCAGCACTTCGAGGCCGTCCGCCGACTGGTCGACGATCATGTCGATGATTCGCGCGGCGTCGCCGAGATACGCGGCGAGCGGCTCGACGTCCGGATTCAGGCTGCCGAACAGGAAACCGCGATAGTTCTCGAAGCGCGCGACCTTCTTCAGATCGTGCGAGCCGTCGCGATTGAAGCAGTCCGGGTAGCCGGCTTCTTCGGGATCCTTTACTTTGAGCAGCTTGCCGCTGTTGCTGAACGTCCAGCCGTGGAACGGGCATGTATAGCTCGCGCGGTTGCCGCGCTTGTGGCGGCATAGCATCGCGCCGCGATGCGTGCATGCGTTGACGAAGGCGTTCAGCTCGCCCTGGCGGTTGCGCGCGATCACGATCGGCTGGCGGCCGATGTTCGTCGTGTAGTAATCGTTCGCGTTCGGGATCTGGCTCTCGTGCGCGAGATAGATCCAGTTGCCTTCGAAGATGTGCTTCATCTCGAGCTCGAACAGCATGTCGTCGGTGAACGCGCTGCGGTGCAGCCGGTAGTCGCCGCGCATCTTGTCTTCGACGAGGAAGTCGTCGATGCATCGCAGTGCCGGATGACGATCCGGGTAGATCGGGATCATGGGGGGCGTCTCCTGATGGGCTCTGATCGTGACCGGCGCGCGTCCGGACGATCGGTCCGGCGCTGCGCCGCAACGCGCGCCGTGCGGAAAACCCGGATGGAGCTACGATGCTTCGCAGGTATAGTGCACGACAACGACGCGGTCAGAATGAGGATAGTTGCCGGCAAAACGGTGCGTCCAACACTGATTGAGTATCGGATCGATATCCAAGAGGTATGAAGATGGAGCTGCGGCATTTACGCTACTTCGTCGCGGTCGCGGAGGAGCAGAATTTCACGCGCGCGGCGGAGCGCCTGCACATCGCGCAGCCGCCGCTGAGCCGCCAGATCCAGCAACTCGAGGACGCGCTCGGCGTGATGCTGTTCGAGCGGCACGCGCGGCCGCTGAAAATGACCGACGCCGGGCGCTTCTTCTATTCGCACGCGGTGCAGCTGCTCGCGCAAACGGCCGAGCTCGAATCGATGACGAAGCGTGTGGGCAAGATCGAGCGCTCGCTGTCGGTGGGCTTCGTCGGTTCGACGCTGTACGGGATGCTGCCGCGGATCATCCGCCGCTTTCGCGACGAATACGGCGAGGTCGAGCTGAGCCTGCACGAGATGTCGACGATGGATCAGATCAAGGCGCTGAAGGAGGGGCGGATCGACGTCGGCTTCGGCCGCATTCGTCATGAGGATCCGAGCGTGCGGCGCATCGTGCTGCGCGAGGAGCGGATGATCGTCGCGCTGCCGGTCGGGCATCCGCTCGAAGCGGCGAAGCCGTTGCTGTCGCTGCACGATCTCGTCAACGAGACGCTGATCATCTTTCCGAAGACGCCGCGGCCGAGCTACGCGGACCAGGTGCTCGCCGCGTTCCACGATCGCGCGCTGAAGCCGCAGAAGATCTACGAGACGCGCGAGCTGCAGATCGCGCTCGGGCTCGTCGCGGCGGGCGAGGGCGTATCGGTCGTGCCGCGCAGCGTGCATGGGCTCAAGCGCGACGACGTCAGCTATAAGGAGCTCGACGATCCGAATCTCGTGTCGCCGATCATCATGAGCACGCGGATGCTCGACGAATCGACGGACATTCGCGCGATGCTCACGTTGATTTATCAGTTATATGACGAATTCAACATGGAGTATCAGCCGCCGCACGAATGAGCGGGCGGTGCGCGGAACGACGCGCGAGCGCGCCCGGACCGAATCGCGGCCGAGCCGGAGATCGGCTTGCGGGCGCATGACGCGCGGCGCGTTCGCGCTCGGCATTCGTTAGCCTGACAAAGCGTTTCGCCGTGACCTAGAATCCAACCATAACTTCATCCAATGCGCAGCATCGTCGCTTTCGACGCGATTCATCCCAAGGGAAGTTCGATCGTCAAATCGCTTCACGTCTCATGCGAGGAGGGCATCATGGCTCGCAAATACATCGATTGCCGGGAGTTTCCGAGCGAAATGCACTGCACCGTCGCGATGTCCGCCGATTCGGACGACGAATTGCTGGATGCGGCCGTGCAGCACGCGGTCACGGTTCATCATCATGCCGATTCGCCGGCGTTGCGCGCTCAACTGAAGACGCTTTTCCACGACGGCACGCCGCCCGTCGATGCGCCGCGCCAAGCGTAGCGTCGACGGAACGACCGACGCGTATCGACACGTATCGGCGCGCATCGGTCCACGGGGGCGCATGTCGAATCTGCCCGGGCGCGCGCGAATCCGCTGCCGCGCCGGTGAGTCGGTACGCGGACGCGCGTTTTGTACCCGGATGCAGCGGCATGCGCCGCCGGCCGCGCGGCGGGCTGTCTTTTTCCTTTCGCGCCGAACGTCGCTGCGTCACGCAGACGATTCGGCGCGCCTCATCGCCGCGACGAGCGTCCGGAATCCGACCCAGCCCCAGTAGACCCGGTGGCGCGCGATGCGTCCGCCGACGACGTCGATCGATTCGATCAAGTCGACCTGATCGCCGTGCGGCGTTTCGCGCGGATATTCCCAGATCAATTCGGCGTCGCGCGGCTGACCGAGCCTGGCGATCTCCGTCGGTTCGGACAACGCGAAGCCGTCGTGCATGCAAGTCGGCACGCGCTGCGTCAGCGACGTTGCCGCGCAATCGAGTCCGCGAAGCACGTGCGCCGGCCGGAAGTCGCGTGGCTCGCGCAGCACATGTTCGCGGCCGCGCGGAGGTCGGCGAGCGATGCGTTCATGACATGACCGCGAACGTGCGGCGCGCGCCGTTCACGGCTCGACGTCGCCCGCCGCCCCCCGATACGCGCTGGGCGTTTGCCCCGTCCACTTGCGGAACGCGCGCGTGAAGTTCGCCGGATCGGTGAACTGCAGGCGTTCGGCGATCATTTTCAGGTCGAGGTCGGACGCGCGCAGCAGCCGGCGCGCATCGCGCAGCCGCGCTTCATCGACGAGCGCGCGATAGCCGGAACCCGCATCGAGCAGGCGCCGCCGCAGCGTGCGCGTCGACATCAACAGCCGCTTCGCGAGCGCGTCGGGCCCCGGATAGCCGTGCGCCGGCAGCGTGAGCTCCGCGCGCACGCGCGCGACGAGATCGCCTTCTTCGTGACGCACGTCCGCGTATTCGCGCTCGACCTGCGCGAGCGCCTGCTGGTGCGCGACTTCGTCCGCCATCGGCAACGGCCAGTCGAGCGCGTCGCGCGATACCCACAGCGCGTTCGCCGCGCAGTCGAAGCGCACGGGCGGCAGCCGGTCGCGGTAGCGCGCGTGATAGTCGGGCGCCGGCCACGCGAACTGCAGCTCGACCGGCGGGGCGGCGCGCCCTGTCACCGTGCCGACGTTCTGCGCGATCCCGGTCAGCACGATCTCGAACATCGCGTGATGCTGGAGCACCGGGTTCGCCTGCACGGCGTGCAGCGCGAGCGTTGCGCCGTCGTCGCGCTCCGCGTACTGCAACCGGTATTGCCGGTTGCGCATCCGGAAATAGCGCGCGTTCACGAGCAGCGACGCGCGCAAGTCGGCCGCCGTCAGCGCCGCGTAGCCGAGAAAGCCGTGCACCGACATCCGCAGCCGCAGCCCGAGCTCGAAGCCGATCCCCTCGTCGCCGCTCAGCCGGATCGCGTTCAGCACGAGCCGGCCCCATTGCGACGGCGCGACGCGCGCGTCCGGCTCGCCGAGCACGTCGTCGCGCAGGCCGGTGCCCGCGCGGGCGTCGCGCGCATCGATGCCGCGCTCTTCGAACACCTTCAGCAGGTGCCGCAGATACGCGACCGGAATCGTCGGCCGGCGCAGGCCCAGATGGTCTTTCGTCGATCGCCGCGTCATCGTGTCGTGAACCGGCCAGGAATGGCCAAGATTGGCCATAAATGACAAGCATTATGGCTGTTTGACCCCTCACGGACAAGCGGCGCGCGCCCCTACGATGTCACGATCCCGATACTTCCCACAATACGCGATGACGACCCCGTTTCCACACCTGCTCGCCCCGCTCGATCTCGGCTTCACGACGCTGCGCAATCGCGTACTGATGGGGTCGATGCATACGGGCCTCGAAGACAGCCGCAAGACGCTGCCGCGTCTCGCCGACTATTTCGCTGAGCGCGCGCGCGGTGGCGTCGGCCTGATCGTCACGGGCGGCTTTGCGCCGAACGTCGCCGGCTGGACGAAACCGTTCGGCGGCACGTTGTCGACGGCATCGGCCGCGCGCCGGCATCGCGTGATTCCGGACGCAGTGCACGCGGAAGGCGGCAAGATCGCGCTGCAGATCCTGCATACCGGCCGCTACGGTTATCACCCGTTCGTGGTCGCGCCGACGCGGCTCAAGTCGCCGATCTCGCCGTTCACGCCGCACGAGCTGACCGCGCGCGGCGTCGAACGGCAGATCGGCGCGTTCGTGCGTTGCGCGAAGCTCGCGCGCGACGCCGGCTACGACGGCGTCGAGATCATGGGCTCCGAAGGCTATCTGATCAACCAGTTCATCTCGCTGCATACGAACCAGCGCACCGACGAATGGGGCGGCTCGTATGCGAACCGGATGCGCCTGCCGGTCGAGATCGTCGAGCGCACTCGCGAAGCGGTCGGCCGCGACTTCATCATCATTTATCGGCTGTCGATGCTCGACCTGATTCCGGACGGCAGCGACTGGGACGAAGCCGTGCTGCTCGCGAAGGCGGTCGAGCGTGCGGGCGCGACGCTGATCAACACCGGCATCGGCTGGCACGAGGCGCGCGTGCCGACGATCGCGACGTCGGTGCCGCGCGGCGCGTTCGCGTGGGTCACGAAGAAGATGAAGGGCGAGGTCGGCATTCCGCTCGTGACGACGAACCGGATCAATCGGCCGGAAGTCGCCGAGCAGATCCTCGCGGATGGCTGCGCGGACATGGTGTCGATGGCGCGGCCGTTCCTCGCCGACGCCGAGTTCGTGAACAAGGCGGCCGAAGGGCGCGTCGACGAGATCAATACGTGCATCGGCTGCAATCAGGCATGCCTCGATCACGCGTTCAAGAACCAGATCGCTTCGTGCTTGCTGAATCCGCGCGCGTGTCACGAATCGGACCTGAACTATGCGCGCGCGGCGAACGCGAAGCGGGTCGCGGTGATCGGCGCCGGTCCCGCCGGCCTCGCGTGCGCGACCGTGCTCGCGCAGCGCGGGCATCGCGTCGAGCTGTTCGACGCGGCGGCCGAGATCGGCGGCCAGTTCAACATGGCGAAGCGCATTCCGGGCAAGGAGGAATTCCACGAGGCGCTGCGTTACTTCGCACGACAGATCGAACTGACGGGCGTGCAGCTACGTCTGAATCGCCGTATCGACGCGGCCGAGCTGATCGCGGCAGGCTACGACGACGTCGTGCTCGCGACCGGCGTCGCGCCGCGCAATCCGCGCATCCCGGGCCAGGATCATCCGAAGGTGCTGACCTACATCGACGTGCTCGCGCGCAACAAGCCGGTCGGCGCGCGCGTCGCGGTGGTCGGCGCGGGCGGGATCGGCTTCGACGTCTCCGAGTTTCTTGTTCAGGATGGCGAATCGCCGACGCTCGATCTCGACGCGTGGAAGGCCGAATGGGGCGTCGCCGACCCCGCGCTCGTGCGCGGCGGCGTGACGCGCGGCGAGGTCGCGCCGCCCGCGCGCCGCGTCACGCTGCTGCAGCGAAAGGCGACGCGGCTCGGCAAGGGGCTCGGCAAGACGACCGGCTGGATTCACCGTGCGACGCTGAAGATGAAGCAAGTCGAGATGATCGGCGGCGTGAACTACGAGCTGATCGACGACAAGGGGCTGCACGTGACGTTCGGCAAAGAGCGCGCCGACCCGACCGTGATCGAGGCCGATACGATCGTGATGTGCACGGGGCAGGAATCCGAGCGCACGCTGTACGAGCCGTTGAAGGCGGCGGGCGTATCGGTGCATCTGATCGGCGGCGCGGAACTGGCCGCCGAGCTCGATGCGAAGCGCGCGATCGACCAGGGCTCGAGGCTCGCCGCCCGGCTGTGAGCGAGGCGCGCGTCCGTGCGTCGCGGCGCTACTCGCGCAGCGGTTTGCTTCGGCGATAGCGGGCGCGTCGCGGCGATCGAGCGTCGCGACGCATCTGCATCTGCATGCATTCGAGCGTGCGCGGCAGGCCGGCGTCCGCGCGCCGAGTATCCCGGCTCGTCGAATCGGGCGACGTGACGGATCGCGATCGCCGGTTCGATCTTTCATCATGTCGGCGCTTGACGTGCGGCAGCGATTCGAACGTGAAGCACGGTCGATTGCGTGGCGTCGACGTTGACAGCGATGACGCGTGTCCACCGACGCGCACGACGCATGCAATCGCCGTCGCCGCGTTTGCGATCTCGCCGAACAAACCACCCCGCACGCACGTTGCCGATTGCACGGCCGATCGCATCGACGGTCCCGTTCGTCATCGGCGAGCGCCTTCTCGCACATGCATGCGCGCGTACGCAACCACGCTGCCCTCCGCATCGAGACAAGCCGCGTCATCGCTGTGACAACGTGTCACACTATCATTTTCTGCAAAGATGATTTGTCTCATTGACGGATTTTCATCTCGTTCGCCGGCCGTATGATGCGAGCGCTTCCGCGAATCGGTCGTCCGCCGGTTCGCTCGGACTGCGATACATCTGATGCTGGCAAATGTGATGAATAGAAAGGCTTTCAAAGGCTTGTCGTTGTTCGGTGCGATCGGTGCGCTCGCCTCGCTGTCCGGCTGCGGGCTCGACGTGCTCGATCCGAAAGGCGCGGTCGGCGCCGCGGAGAAGTCGTTGATCGCGACGTCGACGTGGGCGATGCTGATCGTCGTCGTGCCGGTGATCTTCCTGACGCTGCTCTTCGCGTGGCGC
>NZ_LOWC01000132.1:0-28094 GCF_001522845.1 Burkholderia sp. BDU5
CGGTTGTTCCGATGCCTGAGGTTAACAGCTCGCCGCGAAAGTTAACAGCCCCACCGGGCCTTTTTGAAACCGTCTCTAAGGCGTTTCCGCATCCGCGTCCGATCTCGCGGGTTCTTCCCTAGAGCGCTTTCCTACGCCGATGAAAGCACGCCACCGGTTGTAGGAAAACACCGATAGGTCCGCCGCATTTCCTACGAAAAGCTCGGTGTGCGCTGCTAGGAACGCACCGCGTGCCGCCCGATACTGTCATTGCAGGCACGCATCTCGCGACGCATGCAAGAACGCTCCACCGCAATCAGGAGGCCGCCATGTCATACCAAGCCGCCTACACCGAATCGAGCCGCCTCGCTTATGACCGGGACGAAGCTGCGCCCGCCGCCGCATCGGGGGGCGCCGCGCGGCCGCGGCAGGCGGCGTCCGCCGACCGGGCCGACGCGCTGCTCGCGCTCGCGCGCGAAGCGGGGATGCTCGTCACGCTCGACGGGCAGATCGGCCGCGAACGCTATCAGAGCGTTGCAGGCTCCCTCGCATCGCTGATGCGCTTCGCGAACGCACTCGAACAATCGCTGCTCGACGGAGACCGCTGACATGCTCGCCTGCGCCAATCCGGCGTGCTGCTCGCGGTGTCGCGGCGTGCGTGTTCCGCGCGCGGCAGCCGCCCGTGCCCGCAGCCGCCGCAGCAATTCCGCATCGCGCCGCTACGCGTCCGGCTGCCGTTAGCCCGACCGCTCGTGCGGCTTCGTTTCGTCCGACCGCCTTCGCTTCAGCTTTCGTCTTTGTTCGTTTTCGTCTCGCGAGCCATGCGCAGCCTCATCCTCCCGCACGCTCGCGCGCGTCTTTTCTTTCGACTCGATCGTTCGTGAATCCGCACGCCGGGCAACGGCCGGCGGCGGCGTGCGCGCTGCGCGCGTCACGGCGCGTCGTTCGCATCGCGTTTGCCGCACGGCGCGCTTCCAATATTGCGCGTGATAGCCGGTGCGGCGCATCAAAAACCACGCACACGCAACGCGCGCACCCCGTCCGCGCCGCCCGGCATCGCTTCCGTCACTCGACGACCAGATCGTCGACGACCGCCCGCACGCCGCGCATCGACCACGCGGCGCCACGCGCGACCGCACGCTCCGCATACGAGCCGACCTTGCCCGTCAGCGTGACGGTGCCGTCCTTGACCGTCACGTCGATGTGCTTCGCCTCGCGCTCCGCATGGCGCTGCATCGCGCGCCGGATGCCGCCCGCGATCTCGTCGGCGCTGACGTCGCCGAGAATCGCGATCTCATTCGTCACGCCGGTCACGCCGCGCATCTGCGCGATCGCGCGGACCGCGACGTGGCTCTGATACGCCCAGTCGACCTTGCCCGACAACGTCACCCAGCCCGATTCGACCTGCACCTGGACGGCCGCGTCGTGCAGCCCCACGGTCCAGTGCAGGATCGACCGCACGGCGTCGGCGATCTCTTCGTCGGAGCGGACATCGTCTTGCGGCAGCCGCACCTGCACGTCGACGACGACCGCCCGCACGCCCGCGATCCGGTTCGCCGCCTTCTCGGCCGCGAGCTTTTCCGCGTAGCTCGACGGATGGCCCGTCAACGTGACGATGTGCCCCGCGACGTCGACGTTGAAATGTGTGACGTCGATCATCGGATTGCCCGTCAGTTCCTCCTCGACTTCCTGCTTGATCTGCCTGTCGGTTTTCATCGCTCGCTCCACCTGAAAACACGGCGCGAATCCGCCGCTTCGGAACAGCTTTGCATACGCGCGACACGAGATTTCTGATGCACGTCAAGCGCGATTCGACACGTCGCGACTCGAAGGCCCGAAGACCGGAACGCGCGCCGCCGGGCCGCAGGGTTCGTGATCGCGACGGCGCGTCCGATATCGCGCGCGGAAACGTCTCGCGTCTCGGGGCCGCCGGACTCGCCGGCATTCGTCAGTCGGTTGCGTCGAACGCCACGATCGTCCGCCGTGGGCAACGCGTCCGGCGACGCCACGCCGGCGACATGCGGCGTCTGCCCGCCGGGCGCGTTGCGACACGGTCGCTGGGGATCGCGCTGCTCGCACTCGGCGAGCGACGTACCTCCCGCTAAACCGAACATCGCCGACGATCCCGCGCGCCACCGCACGATCGCCGGCATCGATGCGGTTCAGCGCGATCTGCCTCTCGTCCTGCTGATCGAGCAGCATCGGGTTGCGCCGCGCGAGCGCGCGTTCGGTCATGCTCAGTTCGAGCTCCGCCTCGACGCCGTTCACCTCGATGCGCTCGATCGTCCAGCTTTCGAACTTCGCGATCCGATTCAGCGCGAACGCGATCGTCACTGCAAACAGGCGAGCGGCCAATGCGAAGCTCGGATGTCGCATCATTCATCGCCGCGAATTGCATGGATCATGCCGAACACATAAAGCCGCGCGGATTTGATGCACGTCAACAATCATGCGCGCGACCGTCCACTGCCTCCGCAACATCGGCCTATAGTGGCGCGCTGCATTGGTGCGACTGCGTTGACTTGGCTCAACGCGCGCAGGCATGCGCAGCGCATCCTATTAAAAAGATGCTTCGCGCGCTGTCGATGAGGCTCGCACGTTTGTGCGTCAAGCGCCGCTCCGCCGGAGATCCGATGCGCCGACACCGCTCTCCCCACGCCGCGCCGAACGTTCGCGCCCAGCCTCCGACCGCAGCTCGCATGCAGCCGGCGCAATGCCGGTCCCGACAACTCAGCGACGAACTTCATCATGTCACCTCGTTCCCGGTTCACTTGGCGCACGGCCGTCTTCGGCCCCGGCTTCCGGCCCGTCTCGCGGATCGTCGCTGCCGACGCGTCGACTGGCGCACCCTCCATCGTCACGCCCCCGACCGACGTCGCGGTGCTCGTCTATCACCGCTTCTCGAACGCGTCCCGCTCCGATCCGATGACGGTCAGCACCGCGACGTTCGAAGCGCAGCTCGCGCACCTGCGCCGCCTCGGGTATCGGATCGTCCAGCTGCGCGACATCGTCCGATGGCTGCGCGGCGAGCATGTCGTGCTGCCGCCGAAGGCGGTCGCGCTGACGATCGACGAAGGGCACGCGTCGATCTTCGAATGGGTAAAAATGATCGCGCTGCGCGAGCAAGCGCCGATCACGCTGTTCGTCTATCCGTCGGCAGTGGGCGAAGCGCCCGGCTCGCTCACCTGGCATCAGTTGCGCGTGCTGCACAAGACCGGCTGGTTCGACGTGCAGTCGCATGCTTGGTGGCATCCCGATCTGAATGCCGCGCACCGGTCGTCCGAGGCGTTTCGCGACGCGACGCGCGCACAGTTCGAGCAGGCGCGCGCGCGCATCGAGCACGAAATCGGCAACACGGTCGACCTGCTCGCATGGCCTTTCGGCGCGTTCGACGGCGAGCTCGGCGCGCTTGCGCGCGAAGCCGGCTACGTGGCCGGCTTCACGCTCGAGCCGAGCAAGATCCGGCATGACGCGCCGCTTCTCACGCTGCCGCGCTTTCTGATGGTCGAGGAATGCACGCCGCCCGTGCTGCGGCGGCTGCTCGCGAAGACCGCCGAAGAGCGCGGAGAAGCGACGCGGCGATGATGCAAACGGCGGCGGCGAGCGGCTAAACGGAATCGACGAGGACGGCGATGGCGGCGCGATCGGCGTGGCAAGCAAGATCGGCGTAGCCGCCACGCTCGCGAACGGCGACGGCATCCGCGAAGCTCCCGGCACAGGCGAGGCCACCGGAAAAAACATGCGCCCCCCCGCAAGGCGCCGCGATCGCGCCACGCCTGACGGCGTGCAGAACACGCGCCGTCGCCCCACCGTCACCGCCCCGCAGATTCGCCCCACCCGCCGCCCAGCGCCGCATACAACGCGACCGTATCCTGCAGCCGCTGCGCGCTCGCCTGCACCCACGCAAGCCGCGCCTGCCGGTATTGCTGATCGGCGGTCAGCACCTGCAGATAGCCGGCCGTGCCCGTCTCGTATTCGATCGTCACGAGCCGCAGCGCCTCGCGCGACGCGTCCATCGCGCGCGCCTGCGCGTCGAGCCCCGCCGCGTCGTGATCGAGCGCGCGCAACGTGTCGGCGACTTGCGCAAACGCGCTCAGCACCACCTGCCGATAGGCAGCGTTCGATTCGTCGAACGCGTCGATCGCGGCCTTGCGCTGATACCACAGCGCGCCGCCATGAAAGAGCGGCGCGGTGATCCCCGCTCCGACGCTCCACGTCTTGCTCGCCGCGTTGAACAGCGAAGGCAGCCGCGCCGCGTCGAAGCCGCCCGACGCCGTCAGCGTGACGCTCGGAAACAGCGCCGCCGTCGCGACGCCGATGTTCGCGCTCGCCGCATGCAGCGCCGCCTCGGCCTGCAGGATGTCCGGGCGGCGGCGCACGAGTTCCGACGGCACCGTCTGCGGCAGCCGCGGCGGCAACGCGATGTCAGCGAGCGACAGCTTCGACGGCATCCACTCGGCCGGATAGCGGCCTGCGAGCGTCGCGAGCAGATCGTCCGCCTGACCGATCTTCTGCTCGAGCGCGGGTAGCGACGCATCGAGCGACGCACGCGACGCGTCGAGCGCGAGCACGGCCGAGTACGCGCTCGTGCCGGCGCTCACCTGCGCACGCGTGAGGCGGATCTGCTCGTCCGTCAGCGCGATCAGCTCGCGCGTGACCGCGATCTCGTCCGCATAGGCGGCGCGCGCAATCATCGTGTTGACGACGTTCGACGCGAGCGTCAGGCGCGCGGCTGCGAGCGCGTGACGCTGCGCATCGGCCTGCGCGGCGAGCCCTTCGACGCCGCGCCGCTCGCCGCCCCAGATGTCGAGCGCGTAACTGATCGTCGTCGACAGCGTGAACAAGTTGAAAATCGACGCGGGCAGATTCGCGCCCGTGCGCAACGGCACGTAGCGCTGCCGCGACGCGCCCGCCTGCGCGTCGACCTGCGGATAGAACACGCCCGCACCCGCCATCAGTTCGTGCTCGCTGCGTCTGAGCGTGGCCTGCGCGCCGGCGAGCGTCGCGCTGCCGGCGAGCGCGTCGTCGACGGCCGCGTCGATCTCGCGCGAACCGAACAGCCGCCACCATGCATCGGGCAATGGCGCATCGGGCGCGAGCGTCTGCGTCGCGCCGCTCGCGGTGAAGCTCGTGCGCGCGGCGCCGTCCGGCACGAATGCGTCGACGTGCGGCGGCTCGGGCCGGACGAAGTCGGGCCCGACCGCGCAACCCGCGACGAGCGACGCACAGCCGAGCGCGATCGCCGCGAAGCGCAGCCGGCACCGACGTGCGCGGCTAATCGGACGCAATGTACACATCGACGATCTGCCCCGGGAACAGCCGCAGATCCTTGTGCGGCACGACGCGGAAGATCACCGGCAGCACGCGCACGTCGACGCGCTCGGTCCGCTGATCGGACAACTGAATTTTTGGCGTCACGTAAGGCTGCACGCGAACGAACTCGAGATCCGCCTCGGTCGGCGTGCCGCGCACCGACATGTGCGCTTTCGGCGCCTTGCCGGCCGGCAGCCGGCTGATCAGGATCTCGTCGACGTAGCAGCGCACCTGCAGGCGGTTCGCGGACGAGCCGAGCACGATCGCCGGCGTGTTGCCCTGCGTATACGTGTCGTACATCCCCTGCGGCGACAGATACGAGCCGACGGCCGCGTTCATCGCGAGCACGGCGCCGTCGGCAGGCGCATGCAGCGTGTAGTGCGTGAGGAGCGCGGCGGACGCGTCGGCTGCCCGGCGCAGCGCGGCGACCTGCTTCTCCTGATTGCGGATGTCGTAGATCCACGCGCCCGCGCGCGTCAGGCGGTACTGCCGCGTGGCGACGTCGAGGTTCGCGCGCGCGACCTTCACGCCGTTCAGCGCGTTGTCGAGCGCGTCGCGACTCACCGTCTTGGGATCGATCTCGAACGCGCGCCGCTGCTTGTCGTACTGGTCCTGCGCGGTCTTCAGGCTCGCTGCGGCCGCGGCGGCCTGCGCCGCCGAGACGTCGAGCGTCTCGCGACGAGGCTGCGCCTTCAGTTCGTCGAGCATCGCCTGTGCCGCGTCGGCTTGCGCGGCGAGCTGTGCGGCGGTCGCCTTCTGCACCGAATCGTCGAGCGAGAGCAGCACATCGCCCGCCTTCACCGCGTCGCCCTCGTGCACGAAGATATGCGTGACCGGTCCCGTGACGTCCGGATACACATTGACGTTCGCGCCCGACGTCTGATCGCTCTCGACGATGCCCGTCGCATAGACGCCGCGCGCGTAGGGATTCGACGCCGGCTTGAACACGGGCGGCTGCGGCGGCTCCTGGATGCTGTAGACCCACGCGGCGGCGACGCTCGCGAAAAACCCGACGAGCGCGACCAGAAAGACGATCCGCTGCTTCACTGGCCGCCTCCTTTCTCGATCGTGGTGAGCTTGCCGTCCTCCATGCGCAGGATGCGGTCCGCGTAATCGAAGATGCGGCTGTCGTGCGTGACGATCACGATGCAGCGCTTGTCGTTGAGCACCTTGTGCTTGACGAAGTGGATGATCGTGCGGCCCGTGTCGCCGTCGAGCGACGCCGTCGGCTCGTCGAGGATCAGGATGTCGGGCTGGCTGACGATCGCGCGCGCGATCGCGACGCGCTGCTGCTCGCCGCCCGACAGCTTCACGGGCGGCAGCGCCGCGCGATTTCTCAGGCCGACGACGTCGAGATATTCGTGCGCCGCATCGATCGCGCTGTTCCACTCGCGGCGCTTCAGGATCAGTGGAATCGCGACGTTCTCGACCGTCGTCAGGCGCGGAAACAGATGGTAGTCTTGAAACACGAAGCCGATACGGTTGAGCCGGAATTCGGCGATCGCGTCGTTGTCCTGCGCCCACAGATCGACGCCGTCGACCATTACACTACCTTCATCCGGCCGCAGGATGCCCGACATCACGCTGAGCAGCGTCGTCTTGCCGCTGCCCGATGGCCCGACGATCAGCAGCATCTCGCCGAAGCGGGTCTGCACCGATACGTCCGACAGCGCACGCGTGCGCGCCTCGCCCTCACCGAACCACTTGGTGAGTCCGCGCGCATCGATCGCGAGTTCGGCCATCGTCATCCTCTGAAAATATCGAACGGCTCGATCCGCAGCACGCGACGCACGCCGAGATAGCTCGACAGCCCGGCGATCACGACGACCATGCCGAACGCGAGCGCGAGGTTGCCGTAGGTGATGAGCGCCGCGTAGCTCGGCAGGCGCAGCCGCGCGACGCTGATGAGCACGGTGCACAGCCCGACGCCGAGGCCGTAGCCGGTGAGCGCGGTGAACGTCGCCTGGAACAGGATCATCGCGACGAGCTCGCGATTCTTCGCGCCGATCGCCTTCAGCGCGCCGAATTTCTCGAGATTCTCGAGAATGAACGTGTAGAACGTCTGGCCCGAGATCGACAGCCCGACGATGAAGCTGATCGCGGTCATCAGCAGGATGTTCGTGCCGACGCCCGTCTCGTACTTATAGAAGTCCGAGATGTGCTGCATGAATTCTTCCTTCGTGTACGCCAGATAACCGAGCGCCGCGACCTCCCGCTTGATGTGCGGAATGTCCCGGTCCGACTTCGGCTCGACGAGGATGTACGACGTCGTGTAGCGCGTCGAAGGAATGTAGCGCGTCGCGCGCGCGTAGGTCGTGTAGAGCGTCGGCGTGCCGAACAGGCCGCTGCTCGCGACCTTCGCGATGCCGACGATCACGCCGCGATTGTCGTTCAGCTCGAACATCGTGCCGAGCGTCGGGTTCTTCAGCTTGGGGAACTCGGCGTCGTCGATCGCGATGAAGCCGTTTTCGGCGTAGATGTCCTCGATGCGGCCCGCCTTCATCGTCGGGCGGCCGAGCAGGCTCGCGTCGTCGAGGCCGATCACGGTGACGGCCTGATAGGTGCCGTCGCCGAGCTTGACGAGCGCGCCGCCCGAATAGACCGGCACCGCATACTTGACGCCGTCGATGCTGCGCACCGCGTCGAGCACGTAATCCGGCATCCCGATACTGCTCGCGATCGTCTGCACGCCGGGGTCCATCACCCAAACCTTCGAGCCGATGTTGATGACGGTCGACGACGACTTGTTCAGGATTCCTGCGAACAGCGACGTCATCTCGACCATCAGGAACACGGCGAACGTGATCCCGACGATCAGCGCGGTGAACTTCGCGCTGTCGTTGACGAGCAGCTTGAACGCGAGTCTCAGGATCCCGTTCACGATGCGTCGCGCGCAGTTTCCCCGTGACGATGGACGAACGCGACGCGCTGCCGCGCGAACGCGGGTGCGAAGATCGGCCGGTAATACAGATCGACGAAGCCGAGCACGCCCGCCACGATCGCGAACAGCACGAAGTACGGGGCCGAGCCGTCGGCGACGAGCAGCCCGCGTACCGCTGCGATCAGGCCGATTTGCGAAGCGAACACGGCGACGGTCGAAGCAATCGCCTTGCGGTCAGGATGCGTCATGTCGTTCTCCTTGTTCTCGTGGCGCGCGGGACGCGCTCACACTTCCACTCGATGCTCGGCTTCCTCGCCGCGCACGAGCAGGACCGGACAGTGCGACGTGCGCAGGAAGCGCTCGGCGACGCTGCCGAGCACGACGCGCCGCACGCCGCGGCGACCGTGCGTGCCCAATACGACGAGATCCGCGCCGTTCTGCTTCACGCAGCGCTCGAGTGCCTGGGCGACTTCCTCGCCGATGCCGGCCGTCTCGAACAGCTCCGCTTCGCCCGGCACCTGCGCGGCCTCCATCGTCTTTTCCGCTTCGCCGAGCGCCTTGCGGCCATCGTCGCGGAAGCCTTCGAGGAGCGCATTCGGGTCGAAATGGCCCGCGTAGCTGAACACCACCGACTTGTCGACGACGTACACCGCATGAACCCGTCCGCCCGTCGCCTTCGCGATCTTGATCGCTTCGTCGAGGCCGCGCTTCGAGATATCGCTGCCGTCGAGCGCCACCATGATCTTCTGATACATAAAACCTCCTGATTCAAGTCGATGTCGTTTCGGCGGTCCGGCGGTCCGGCGCTCCGGCGCTCCGGCGCTCCGGCAGCCCGGCGCTTTCGAGCGCTTCGTAAAAAACCGCCGTTCGCATCGAACTCCTCCATCGTTGCCAGGAACCGTTCGGGATGCCGAAAACGTGAGTTCATGATCGGGGGATTCTGCGTACGGAAAGTTGACTTCCGTCAAGCTTCCGCCGCGCAGCACCCGGATTCATGCATTTCGTCAGGTCAACAGCTCCTCGATGAAACGCGCGTAGTCGCGCCGCGCCGCAGCAATGTCGCGCCGGGTCGCGGGCGCCGCGCGCAGCGCCTGTCGCAGGCAAGCGTGCGTGAGCGGCGCGACGAGCAGGAGCGGCGTGCGCGCGGCGACGCCTTCGCGCAACTCGCCCGCCTCGACGCCCCGCCGCACGAGCCGGTCGACGGCCGTCGCGACTGCGCGCTCGACCTGCTTCTGCCAGCGCTCGACCGCATGCGGCGCGCGCCGGCTTTCGGCGATCAGGAGACGCAGCGTCGCGATCACGGGCTCGCTCGTCGACCACGCATAGAGATCGCCCGCGAGCAGATCGACGATCGCCGCGAGCGACGCGGGCCCGGCCGGCGCGGATGAAGCCGCCGGAGAACGCGACGCGGCGGGCGGACGCGACGCACTCGGCGCATCGTGTGCCTCGGCGTCGCTCGATGCGTTCAAAGGATCCTGCGCGAACGCCGCGCGTTGCGCGTTCGCCATGTCCGGCTTCCGCGCGCCCGTCGACCGGCGCGCCGATCGCGCCGTCTTCGATGCCTTCGATGCCGCCAGCAGCGGCGGCGTCAGCGAGCGCTCGAGCAACGCCTCGAAGATCTCGTCCTTGCTGCCGAAGTGCGTGTAGACACCGCCCTTCGACATCCCCGCGCGCGCGGCGATGTCGTCGATCCGCGCCCCCGCGAAGCCGCTCGCGGAAAACTCGGCCAACGCCGCGTCGAGGATCTGGTTGATGCGCACGTCGGCGGGCAACCGGCAGCGCGGCGGCCTGGCCGGTGCCGCTTCGCGCGCCGTCGCCGCCTGATCGATGCCGTTCCGGTTTCGCATGGTCCGCCGCCGCTTCGCCGCCCTGCGGGCGGCCGTTCGTTGTGTCGTTTCGTTTCGCGATGCGCGACGTCCGCGCGGCGGACGCACCCGCATCGTGCATGGCGACATCTTAAAAACTGACCAGTCGGTATCTCACTGACTCAGATCAAGATAGGACACGGTAATCGTCGGATATAAAGGGACGCGAGAGAGCGGCGCGCATCGCGCGACGTTTGCCCGCGCCGCGCGACGGTGAGCATGTTCGGGAGTGTGCGCGGCGTCCACGAAGAACAGTCGGCTTCATCGACCACCGAGGATATGACCATGCGCAACGATGCGCGCCACGACGAACGGCATCAGCGGCGGCACGGCATCGCGCGCCGAGTGTCGCGGCATGCCGCCGCGCTCGCACTGTGCGCGGCCGTGTCGGGCTGCCTGTCTCTCGCGCCCGACTATGCGCGCCAACCGCCGCCCGTGCCCGCTGCCTATCCGGCCTACCCGGCCGATCCGACGGGCGCCGGCGCGCGCGCGCTCGACCAGCTCGACTGGCGCCAGTATTTCGTCGATCCGCGGCTGCAAGCGCTGATCGAGACCGCGCTCGCGAACAACCGTGATCTGCGGATCGCGACGCAGCGCGTCGAGGAGGCGCGCGCGATGTACGGCATCCATCGCGCGGACCAGTTTCCGACGATCGCCGCGAATGCCGCGTACATCCGCTTCCGCGAGCCGGGCGGCCTGCTGCTGCCGAATCCGATCCTCGGCGAGCTGTATTCGGCGTCGCTCAGCGAAGTCCAATGGGAGATCGACTTCTGGGGCCGCGTGCGCAACCTGAAGGCCGCTGCACGCGATTCGTTCCTCGCGAGCGACGCATCGCGCCGCGCGGTGACGATCAGCCTCATCGGCCAGGTCGCCGATGCGTATCTGTCGCTTTGCGCATACGACGAGCGCCTCGCGCTGACGAACGAGACGATCGCGAGCCGCCGCGAATCGCTGCGGATCTTCCGACGCCGCTACGAGGAAGGCGCGATCTCGAAGCTCGATCTGACGCAATCGGAAATCCTGCTGCAACAGGCGCAGACGCTCGGCTCGCAGCTCGAGCAAGCGCGCGACGTGCAGCAGCACGCGCTCGATCTGCTCGTCGGCAAGCGCGCGCCGGCGCAGACGCTCGCGTCGCTCGTCGACTCGAGCATCGCGCCGAACCTCGCGCCCGGCCTGCCGTCGGCGCTCCTGGCGAACCGTCCCGACGTCGTCGCGGCCGAGTATCAGTTGCGCGCCGCCCACGCGAACATCGGCGCCGCGCGCGCGGCGTTCTTTCCGCGCATCGCGCTGACGAGCTCGATCGGCTCCGGCAGCACAGAGCTGCACAACCTGTTCGCGTCCGGCACGAGCGCGTGGAACTTCGTTCCGAACCTGTCGATGCCGATCTTCGACGCGGGCCGCAACATCAGCCACCTGAAGCTCGCGAAGGCGCGCCGCAAAGAAGCGGTCGCGCAATACGAGAAGACGATCCAGTCGGCGTTTCGCGACGTCGCCGACGCGCTCGCCGCGCGCCACTGGCTCGCCGATCAGGTGCGCATCGCGCAGGACACGCTCGCGACACAGTCCGAGCGCGCGCGGCTCGCGAAGCTGCGCTACGACAGCGGCGCCGCGCGCTTTCTCGAAGTGCTCGACGCGCAGCGCGACTTGCTGAGCGCGCAGCAGCAGCTCGTGCAGACGCGCCGCGCGCTGCTGTCGAGCCGCGTCGCACTGTACGCGGCACTCGGCGGCAATCTCGCCGAGCCCGCGCGCGACGCTGCGCAATCGTCCTCCTCCACCGAACCCTCAGTGAAATAAGGTCCGTTGTCATGATCCAGGTCACCAGGAAGCAGATCGTCGCCGCGGCCGCCGTCGCCGCGGTCGCGCTCGGCGGTTACTACGGCTGGACGCTGTTGCGCCATCAGGGCCCGGGCGACGGCTTCGCGAGCGGCAACGGCCGCATCGAGGCCACCGAGATCGATGTCGCGACGAAGCTGCCCGGCCGCATCGACGAAATTCTCGTCGACGAAGGCGATTTCGTGAAGGCGGGCCAGCCGCTCGCGAAGATGGAGATCCAGGTGCTGCGCGCGCAGTACGACGAAGCGACCGCGCAGCGGCAGCGCGCGCTGAACACCGCGGCCGGCGTCGAGTCGCAGGTCGCGCAGCGCAGGAGCGACAAGGTGGCCGCGCAGGCGATGGTCGTGCTGCGCGAAAGCGAGCTCGACGCCGCGAAGCGCCGGCTCGTGCGTTCCGAGACGCTGTCGCGCGAAGGCGCGTCGTCGATGCAGGAGCTCGACGACGATCGCGCGCGCAGCCGCAGCGCGCAAGCGGCCGTGTCCGCGGCGGCCGCGCAGGTTTCCGCCGCACAGGCCGCGATCGAGGCGACCGAAGCGCAGCTCGTCGCCGCGCATTCGGCGGTGACGGCGGCCGATGCGACCGTCGCACGCGTGCAGGCCGACATCAACGACAGCGAGCTCGCGTCGCCGCGCGACGGCCGCGTCCAATACCGCGTCGCGCAGCCGGGCGAAGTGCTGCCCGCGGGCGGCAAGGTGCTGAATCTCGTCGATCTGTCGGACGTCTACATGACGTTCTTTCTGCCGGAGACGGTCGTCGGCCGGGTCGCGCTCGGCGCCGACGCGCGGATCATCCTCGACGCCGCGCCGAACTACGTGATTCCCGCGACCGTGTCGTTCGTCGCGAGCACCGCGCAGTTCACGCCGAAGACCGTCGAAACCGCGAGCGAGCGGCAGAAGCTGATGTTTCGCGTGAAGGCGCGGATCGACCGCGAGCTGCTGCAAAAGCACTTGAAGCTCGTGAAGACGGGGCTGCCCGGCGTCGCATGGGTCCGCGTCGATCAGAGCAAGCCTTGGCCCGCGCAACTGATGGTCAAGGTCCCGCAGTGAGCACGCCGAGCGTCGTTCGATTCACGGACGTCAGCCTGCGCTACGGCAGGACGGTCGCGCTCGACCGCATCACGCTCGACGTCCCCGCCGGTCTCACGATCGGCCTGATCGGGCCGGACGGAGTCGGCAAGTCGAGCCTGCTCGCGCTCGCGTCCGGCGCGCGCGCGTTGCAGACGGGCGGCGTCGATGCGCTCGACGGCGACATGCGCTCGCGACGCCATCGCGAGCGCGTGTGCCAGCGCATCGCGTACATGCCGCAGGGGCTCGGCAAGAATCTGTATCCGACGCTGTCGGTCGAGGAAAACCTGCAGTTCTTCGCGCGCCTGTTCGGCCATGACGCCGACGAGCGCCGCCGCCGGATCGATGCGCTCACGCAGAGCACGGGCCTCTTCCCGTTCCTGTCGCGGCCGGCGGGCAAGCTGTCGGGCGGGATGAAGCAGAAGCTCGGCCTGTGCTGCGCGCTGATCCACGATCCCGACCTGCTGATCCTCGACGAGCCGACGACGGGCGTCGATCCGCTCGCGCGCGCGCAGTTCTGGGATCTGATCGCGCGGATCCGCGCGGAGCGGCCGACGATGAGCGTGATCGTCGCGACCGCATACATGGACGAGGCGCAGCGCTTCGACTGGCTGATCGCGATGGACGCGGGCCGCGTGCTCGCGACGGGCGCGCCCGCCGAGCTGCTCGCGCGCACCGGCTGCGACACGCTCGAAGCGGCGTTCATCGCGCTGTTGCCCGCGGACAAGCGGCGCGATCACAAGCCGGTGAAGATCGAGCCGCTGCGCGCCGACGCGCAGGCGGGCGTCGCGATCGAAGCGCGCGGCCTGACGATGCGCTTCGGCGACTTCACCGCGGTCGATCACGTGAGCTTCCGGATCCGCCGCGGCGAGATCTTCGGCTTCCTCGGCTCGAACGGCTGCGGCAAGTCGACGACGATGAAGATGCTCACGGGCCTTCTGCCTGCGACCGAAGGCGACGCGCGGTTGTTCGGCAAGCCCGTCGATCCGAAGGACATCAACACGCGCCGGCGCGTCGGCTACATGTCGCAGGCGTTTTCGCTCTACAGCGAGCTGACGGTTCGGCAGAACCTCGTGCTGCACGCGCGCCTCTTCGGCGTGCCGGCCGCCGACATCGGCGCGCGCGTCGACGAGATGGCGCACCGCTTCGGCCTCACCGACATCTTCGATACGCTGCCCGACAGCCTGCCGCTCGGGATGCGCCAGCGGCTGTCGCTCGCGGTCGCGATGGTCCACAAGCCGGAGCTGCTGATCCTCGACGAGCCGACGTCGGGCGTCGATCCTGTCGCGCGCGACGGCTTCTGGCAGTTGATGATCGATCTCGCGCGCCGCGATCAGGTGACGATCTTCATCTCGACGCACTTCATGAACGAAGCGGAGCGCTGCGACCGGATCTCGCTGATGCACGCGGGCCGCGTGCTCGCGAGCGACTCGCCCGCCGGGCTCGTGCGCGCGCGCGGCGCGGCGACGCTCGAAGATGCATTCATCGGGTATCTCGTCGATGCGTCGGCAGAGGAGCAGGACGGCGGCGGCGCGGCGGAAGCGGCGAGTTCCGCGCATCGGCAACGCGCGGCCGGTGGGAATGCCGATGCCGACGTCGATACTCACGCCGACGCGCGTGCAAGAGTCGGCGCCTCGGCCGACAGCGATGCCGTCGCCGACGCCGGCGTCAAACTCGAAACCCGAGACAGCGCCGCCGCCGCGTCACGCGCCATATCCGAAGCACCCGACGCACCCGCCCCGCTCGTCGCTTCGCCGCGATCCGCACCAACCGAAATCGACCTGCCCCACCGCGCCTTCAGCGCCCAGCGCGCGCTCAGCTACATGTGGCGCGAGATGCTCGAACTGCGCCGCGACCCGGTTCGCGCGACGCTCGCGCTGATCGGCTCGCTCGTGCTGATGTGCGTGATCGGCATCGGCATCAGCCTCGACGTCGAGGATCTGACCTACGCCGTGCTCGACCGCGACCAGACCGAGCTGAGCCACGACTACGCGCTGAACCTGTCCGGCTCGCGCTACTTCGTCGAGCGGCCGGCGCTGTCCGACTACGCGGAGCTCGACCGCCGGATGCGCGACGGCGAGCTGTCGCTCGCGATCGAGATCCCGCCGCATTTCGCGCGCGACGTCGAACGCGGCGCTTCCGTGCAGATCGGCATGTGGATCGACGGCGCGATGCCGCAGCGCGCGGAGACGATCCGCGGCTACACGATCGGCATGCATACGATATGGCTCTACGACCAGGCGCAGCATCGCCTCGGGATGACGGCCGCGCCGCGCGCGGACATCGTCACGCGCTATCGCTACAACCCGGACGTGAAGAGCCTGCCCGCGATGATCCCCGCCGTGATGCCGCTCCTCCTGCTGATGCTGCCCGCGATGCTGACGGCGCTCGCCGTCGTCCGCGAGCGCGAGCTCGGCTCGATCCTGAACCTGTACGTGACGCCCGTCACGCGCACCGAGTTCCTGATCGGCAAGCAAGTGCCGTACGTCGTGCTCGCGATGCTGAATTTCCTGCTGATGACGGTGCTCGCGCAGGTCGCGTTCGACGTGCCGGTCAAGGGCAGCTTCATGACGCTGCTGCTCGCGGTGCTGATCTTCAACGTCGTCGCGACGGGCATCGGCCTCCTCGCATCGACGTTCACGCGCAGTCAGGTCGCCGCGATCGTGATGACGATCATCGGCACGATGATTCCGACCGTGCAGTTCGCGGGCCTGCTGACGCCGCTGTCGTCGCTCGAGGGCGCCGGACGCTTCATCGGTGTCGTCTATCCGGCGACGTACATGCTGTCGATCAGCCGCGGCGTGTTCAACAAGGCGCTGTCGCTCTCCGATCTCTACTCGCAGTTCTGGCCGCTCGCCGCTTCGGCGCCGGTGATCCTCGGCGCGACCATACTGCTCTTGAAAAAACAGGAACGCTGATCATGCAGCGCCTCGCGATCGTCTATCGTCTCGGCGTCAAGGAGCTGTGGAGCCTCGTGCGCGACCCGATCCTGCTCGTGCTGATCGCGTACACGTTCACCGTGTCGATCTACTCGGCCGCGACCGCGCGCCCGGACACGCTGCACATGGCGCCGATCGCGATCATCGACGAGGATGCGTCGCCGCTGTCCGCGCGGATCGCATCGGCGTTCTTCCCGCCGCAGTTCGCGCTGCCGAAGATGGTGACGCTCGCGGAAGCGGACCGCGGGATGGACGCGGGCGACTTCACGTTCGCACTCGACATCCCGCCGAACTTTCAGCGCGACGTGCTCGCGGGCCGGCCCGCGCAGATCCAGCTGAACGTCGACGCGACGCGGATGAGCCAGGCGTTCACGGGCAATGGCTACGTGCAGCAGATCGTGAGCGGCGAGATCGACGATTTCGCGCGGCGCTACCGGACGAACGCAACGCCGCCCGTCGACATCGCGATGCACATGCGCTTCAACCCGAACCTCGACCAGACGTGGTTCGGTTCGCTGATGGAAGTGATCAACAACGTGACGCTGCTGTCGATGGTGCTCACGGGCGCCGCGCTGATCCGCGAGCGCGAGCACGGGACGATCGAGCACTTGCTCGTGATGCCGGTGACGCCAGGCGAGATCATGATGGCGAAGGTGTGGTCGATGGGGCTCGTCGTCGCGTGCGCGGCGGTGTTCTCGCTAACGTTCGTCGTGCGCGGCGCGCTGCACGTGCCGATCGAAGGATCAGTCGCGCTGTTCGTCGTGGGGATGGCGATTCACCTGTTCGCGACGACGTCGATGGGCATCTTTCTCGCGACGCTCGTGCGCAGCATGCCACAGTTCGGGATGCTGCTGGTGCTGGTGCTGCTGCCGCTGCAACTGCTGTCGGGCAGCCTGACGCCGCGCGAGAGCATGCCGTTCGCGGTGCAGAACATCATGCTCGCCGCGCCGACGACGCACTTCGTCGAAATCGGGCAGGCGATTCTCTATCGCGGCGCGGGGATCGAGACGGTTTGGCGGCAGTTTCTGATTCTGGCGGTGATCGGGACCGTATTGTTTCTGCTGTCGTTGAAGCGGTTTCGGAAGACGATCGGGCGGATGGCATAAGACGAAGAGCAAAACCAGCCAATGGCGTTCCGGCCATGCGCAAATCGGTTCCAGAAAAAATAAACACGTCCCCATAAAATTGGGGCCAACGACACGATTCGCCCTCCGCCTCATTCGCACTCGTCAATAAATCACCCACAAAAATCCAAAAATTAAAAATAATTTTCCAAACAATAGATAAATATAACCACTCCATTCCGCATGGCATCTGCGACTCGTAATTACGCACCATATCATGCGACCTGAAATTATCAAGCAAAAAAATGTGTCCACTTCATATTAAAAATATGACGATGAATTTCCGATTCGCCCACTGCGCATCAGCCCTTCCGGTCTTTTCATAAGCGCAAAGCCTTGAGAATACGTAGAAACACCGGCATGCCGCCCCCATCGCCCCGTCGCGGAACCGATTCCCGTTTTGAGCCGACCTACTAGATTCGGCAGGTTGAATTACGTAGCCTCTCGACCATAATTTTTCACTGTTTGACGATCAATAAAATCAAATAAGAGACAGGTTTGATTTATTGATCACGCACTCAATCATCCCGATCATATCGGCCTTTAAAAGACGATCACCCCGCCCTCATCGTCCTAAAAAAATTCCCGCAGCATCAGAAACGACTCCCGTTGTTCGTATTTTCACCATGAAAACATCAATGGAATTTCGGAGATATTGTGGACACGATACCGACATCCCGGCGCTTTCCCGATCGTAAAGAGAACCGACGAGCATCGCCTGACGGGGAGGCGGCCGAACACGGAGAGAACGCGCTCGACGGCTCCGTTCCGGACCATCAAGCAATCGTCGCCAAAGCGGTCGACGTTGCAAGCGTTCTTTCCGAAGAGGCGCATGTGTCGGACAAGCAGCGGCGCCTGACCGACCGGACCGTCGCCGCCGTCACCGACGCGGGCCTGATGAGGCTGTTCTCTCCGCGACGGCAGGGGGGCCACGAAGCTCGCCCGAGCACGCTGTTCGACGTGTGCGTCGAGCTCGGACACGGCTGCTGTTCCGCAGCGTGGGTCACGAGCGTGCTCAACATGGGCAACTACATGGCCGCCCATTTCTCGGAGCGCGCGCAGGACGAAGTGTGGGACGGTAACAAGGACACGCGCACGGCACTCATCATCGCGCCTTCGAGAGCCGCCGTCGAACGCGTCGACGGCGGTGTCGTCGTAAGCGGCGAATGGGGCTACGCGTCCGGCAGCCTGCATGCCGAATGGATCGCGGCATTGATACCGAAAGGCGTCGACCGCGACGACGACACGACGAACCTCGTTCTCATGCGTGCCGACGAAGTCGAAATCCGCGACACCTGGCACATCACGGGCATGCGCGGAACCGGCAGCAACACCGTCGTCGCGAACCGGCTGTTCATCCCGCGCCATCGCGTAACCCCCTACGCGCCGATCGTGACTGGCGAATCGCGTCCTCCGTCGGCGCGGCATCCGCTCTACAGCGGCAGTTACTCGGGGCTGCTGTCGCTCGGCCTGCTGGGCCCGCAACTCGGCGCAATCGAAACCGCGCTGCGCCTCGTGCGCGAGCAAGCGCACGAGCGCCGTGTCGCATCATCCACGTTCCGGAGCCAGGCCATCTCACCCGCTTTCCAGACGGACATCGCCGAAGCTGCGCTGATGATCGACGGCGCGAAGCTGCATGCCCGCCGGATCGTCGAGACCGTCGAAGAACACGCATTGGCGGGCGCCTTGCCCGACGAACTGACCCGCTCACGGTTCCGAATGGAATCCACCCGTGTGACGCGCCTGTGCCGGGAAGCCATTGACCGCCTTATCACCGCCTACGGAAGCGCAGCCTTCTTCGAAACGAACCCGTTGCAACTGATCTGGCGCGACCTCCACGTCGCGAGCCGGCACGCAGGCTTCGGAATGGGCATTCCCCAGCTTGTCTACGGTCGAGCGCTCGTCGGTCTCGACCCGCGCGAAATCAGCTATCTCGTTTGATCCACCTCGGCCGTCATCCAGGCGGCCATCCTCTACTTAAGGAGTGCTTATGTCAGACATCGAAACCCTCGTCAGTCCGTCGTCGAACCATGACGCGATCCGGCAGCGCAATCGGAAAATCGTCGAGCAGTACATGCACACACGCGGCGAAGCGCGGCTGAAGCGCCATCTGTTGTTTACCGAAGACGGCGTCGGCGGTCTCTGGACCACCGACAACGGCCAGCCCATCGTCATTCGCGGCCGCGACCGCTTGGCCGCGCACGCCGTGTGGTCGCTGCAATGCTTCCCCGATTGGGCATGGACCGACATCCAGATCTTCGATACCCAGGATCCGAACTGGTTTTGGGTCGAGTGCCGTGGAGAAGGCGCAATCTGCTTCCCCGGCTACCCCCAAGGACACTACACCAATCACTTCATCCACTCCTTCCGGTTCGAGAACGGACTGATCAAGGAGCAGCGCGAATTCATGAACCCCTGCGAACAATTCCGTTCGCTTGGCATCGAGGTTCCTGTCGTTCGCCGGGATGGTCTCCCGAGCTGAATATACGACACATGGAGGAGTTCAATGGCTGGCATTCCTACGATTCATCAATACGATCTACCTGACTCAAACAGACTGCCCGGCAATACTGTGTCATGGCGCATCGATCCGTCGCGCGCATTACTGCTGATCCATGACATGCAGAACTATTTCCTTTCCCCGTTTCCGCCGACGATGCGGGAGACGCTGACGGCCAACGTCGCATCGCTGCGCTCACGATGCCGGCAAGCCGGCATCCCGGTCGCCTATACAGCCCACCCGGGCCGCATGACCGACGAGGAGCGCGGCCTGCTGCGCGATTTCTGGGGACCGGGCATGGAGACCAAACCTGCCGACCGGGACGTCGCCGCCGCTGTCGGCCCGTCTCCCGGCGACTGGATATTCACCAAGTGGCGCTACAGCGCTTTCTTCCGTACCGGCTTGCGTGAGCGGATGCGCGAAAACGGCCGCGATCAGCTGATGCTCTGCGGCGTGTATGCGCACATCGGCGTGCTCATGTCGGCGGTCGACGCTTTCACGAACGACATCCAGCCGTTCTTCTTCGCCGACGGCGTGGCGGACTTCTCCGAAAGCCATCACCACCAAGCCTTGACGTACGTAGCCCAGCGCTGCGGCAAGGTCCTAACGACAAAGGAGGCACTTTCATGAGTGCCGATCATCACCCAGACCTTCTCGATCGCATCCTGAGCGGCCGAACGACTTGCTTCGCGCTCATCAGCCGTTCCGAAGGCAACGAGATCCACCACGCAAGCATCGACGTCATCGCGGGCGACGCGTCATATCCAGCCTCCCTTGCCGACCTTCCGCTGCCGCCCGTGCATGCCGGCGCGGCCGGGCGCGGTCAGGAGCTCCTGCTGCTGGTGCCTTATCGTCAGTTGCACGAGCGCGGCTTCGAAAGCCGGGACGACGGCGCGCCACTCGTCGCCATCGCCTGCACCGAGCACGAGACCGTCGCCGTATCCGAGGCACTGGCGCGAATCCCTGACGCCGAGACCGGGCTGAGCGGCCGTCACTTCGATATCGACGACGACGAATACGCCCGCATCGTCGAACGAGTCATCACCGACGAGATCGGCGCCGGCGAGGGCTCGAACTTCGTCATCAAACGCACCCTCAAAGGCGAGCTCCGCGACTATTCCGTCGGCAAGGCGCTTGCCGTCTTCAAGCGACTGCTGCGAAAGGAAAGCGGCGCGTACTGGATCTTCCTCGTTCACACCGGAGAACGGACTCTCGTCGGCGCCACGCCCGAGCGGCACCTGACCCTGAACAAGGGCAAGGCCACGATGAACCCGATTAGCGGGACCTATCGGTATCCGAAGACGGGCCCCACCCTCGAAGGAATCAGCGCGTTCCTCGGCGACCGGAAGGAGTCCGACGAGCTCTACATGGTGCTGGACGAAGAGCTCAAGATGATGGCGCGCATCTGCAAGACGGGCGGACAGGTCACGGGCCCCCACTTGCGCGAGATGACAAGACTCGCCCACACCGAGTATTTCATCGTCGGCCACACCGACACCGACGTTCGCGACCTGCTGCGCGAGACCATGTTCGCGCCGACCGTCACCGGCAGCCCGCTGGAGAGCGCCGCCCGCGTCATCGCGAGACACGAGCCGGTCGGCCGCGGCTACTACAGCGGCATCGCGGCCCTCGTCGGCCGGGATGCGGATGGCGAGCGCACGCTCGACTCCGCCATTTTGATCCGGACGGCGGAGATCGACCGTCATGGCCGGGTCCGCATCGGCGTCGGTTCCACGCTCGTCCGTCATTCCGATGCGGCGTCCGAGGTCATGGAAACGCACGCCAAGGTCGCGGCACTTTCGAACGCCTTCGATCCGCCGGATGCCGGCCTGCCCCTCGGCCAGCATCCGGCGGTGCAGGCGGCGCTCCGGCAGCGCAACGAGGGCATTGCCGACTTCTGGTTCAGGCAGCATGGCGCGCGGCATGGCGGATTGTCCCATCTGAGCGGCCGCCGCGCGCTCATCGTCGACGCGGAAGACCATTTCACCGCGATGATCGCCCAGCAACTCGCATCACTCGGTCTCATCACCGAAATCTGCGGCGTCTACGATCCCGCCGTCTTCGCCCATCACGACATCGTCGTCATGGGGCCGGGGCCGGGCGATCCAAGCGCCGTACGCGATCCGCGGATCGCTCTCCTGCACGCGTCGCTGCGCCGCCTGCTGGAAGAGCGCAAGCCGCTCGTCGCCGTGTGCCTGAGCCATCAGGTGCTAACCGCTGTCCTCGGCATCCCGCTCGTGCGGCGCCAGATCCCAAATCAAGGCATCCAGGTCGAGATCGACCTGTTCGGGCAACGGGAACGCGTCGGCTTCTACAACACCTACGTAGCACGAACTGCGCACGACGAACTCGACATCGACGGCGTCGGCATCGTCCAAGTCAGCCGTAATCCGCAGAGCGGCGAAGTCCATGCGCTGCGCGGCCCGTCTTTCAGTTCGATGCAGTTTCACGCCGAATCCGTGCTGACCGTCGACGGACCGCGCATCCTCGGAGAAGCCGCCACGCACGCGCTGCGCAGCAAAGAACGAACGGCCACCCTGACGGCCTGACCCCCTCCCCACAACCCCATATAGGACACGCATTTCATGATCGTCGACATCGTTTGGTGGGATCTGGACGGATCCACACCGACCATCGAATCGCTGAAAGCGCATTTGCACGACGGCACCGTCGGCCGCTGGACGAACGTGCCTGGCTTGAGACAGAAGCATTGGATAGCGGATGCGGAAAAGAACCGCTGGGGAGCGATCATGCTCTGGGACGGCAGCCGCCCCCCGGCCCACCTGATGCCCCCGAACGACGCACAAAACCTGATCGGACGGCCGGTTTCCCTGCGCGCACGCTTCGCGGTCGAAGCAAGCGTCGAACGCAGCGATATCCAGCGCTTCATGCGCGCCCTAGCCCCCTCGCCACTGCACGCGAATACGGCCGAACCGGGACCGGCTTCGTCTCCGATCGACTACCTCGTGGTCGACGCATTCACCCGCACTCCGCTCGAAGGCAATCCCGTCGCCGTCTTTCTCGTCGACGAGACGCTCGCGCCGCAGCGCATGCAACAGATCGCCCGCGAAATGAACCTCTCGGAAGTCACGTTCGTAATGCCGCCCAGGAACGACGGCGATGTGCACGTGCGCATCTTCACGCCGGTCAACGAGCTGCCGTTCGCAGGCCACCCGCTGCTGGGCACCGCAGTGGCGCTCAGGCATCTGAAAGCGCAGGACCGCTTCGTGTTCGAAACCGGCATGGGTCCCGTCACCTTCGATGTGCACTCCGAACAACCCGGCCTCGCATTCGTCACAATGCAGCAGCCGATTCCGACCTGGCAGCGCTACGAGCACGCCGATCGCCTGCTCGACGCGCTCGGCCTGAACGCCTCCACGCTCCCCGTCGAAGCATATCGAAACGGCCCCCGCCATGTGCTCGTCGGCTGTCCCAACGCCTCCGCGCTGTCGAACGTCCACCCGGATCATCGCGCGCTCGCCCAATTCGAGGACATGTCGGCCATTTGCCTCGCACCCGCCGGCGACCATTGGCGCTGCCGGATGTTCTCGCCCGCCTACGGCGTCACAGAGGACGCGGCGACCGGCTCCGCGGCCGGTCCCATCGCCATTCACCTCGCACGGCATCGACAGATTCCCTGGGGACAAGCGCTACACATCCTCCAGGGCGTCGAGATCAAGCGCCCCTCGCACATGTACGCGCTCGTGACGGGAACGGAGCACGACATCCGGTCCGTCGAGGTCAGCGGACATGGCGCCGTCGTCGCTCGAGGCCGGCTTGGCATCTAGAGTCTCTCGCCCTCACGGAAATACAGCCATGAATACCAGTCGATTCGAAAGCCTGACAGGGCACGTCGATGTCCCGTTCCCGGAATATGACGATCCACCGCCGGAGCCCCTCACACTACTTCGACGCTGGCTTGACGCGGCGGAATCCGCCCGCGTGCGGGAGCCGAAGGCGCTCGCGCTGGCAACGGCGACCGCAGACGGACGCGCGTCGACGCGCGTCGTCGCGTTCTGTGCCATCGACGACCGGGGCCTGATTTTCTGCACGCATTCCACGAGCCGGAAAGGCCGCGAGCTGTCCGAGACTGGCTGGGCCTCCGGCGTCCTCTACTGGCGCGAAACCGGGCAACAGATCGTGATTTCCGGACCCGCGAATCTGCTGAACGAAAAGGAATCGGAAGCCCTGTGGTTCGCACGGTCGGTGCCCATGCACGCAATGTCGACAGCGTCACACCAGAGCGATCGGCTCACGGATCTAGAGGCGTTGCGCGACGAGGCAGCCGGCCTCCTCGCACTCGGGGTTCCGTTGCCCCGGCCGACCCGATTCGTCGGCTATCGCCTCGAGCCTCAAGAAATGGAATTCTGGGCCGCCAGTTCCGACAGGCTTCATCGTCGCCTGAAATACGATCGCCACGGCCGGTCCTGGAAAGCCACGCGACTTCAACCCTGACGTTTTTCGGATAAGGAAACTTCCTCGTGACTACTCTCGATATCCCGGTCGGCGTCGGCCAGACCGCACTGTTCATCGCCTGGCAGCGTCATGCCGAAAGCCAGCGACCGGATGCGCTGTTCCATGATCCGTTCGCAGCCGCTCTGATCGAATACCTGGCGGGCACGCCGACTCATGCTCACGTCAGCGAAGTCGCCCGGCGCGCGAACTTCCCGCAGTACTTCGCCGTCCGCACCCGCTACTTCGACGATGAGATCCAAGCCAACCTGAGTCGTGGCCTCCGGCAGGTCGTCACGCTCGCGGCCGGCGTCGACGGACGCCCGGTGCGCCTGCCATGCCCCGACGGCACCCGCTGGTTCGAGCTCGATCTCGACGACATCATCGCCTTCAAGCGCGAACTGATGAAGCGGTCCAAGCTGTCTCTGCAATGCGACTGGCGTCCGATTGTCGCCGATCTGACGTCCGGCTGGGACCGCCCGCTACGCGCGGCGGGCTTCGATCCCACGCAACCGACCGTCTGGCTTGTCGAAGGACTGCTCATGTATCTGAGCGCCGCGGACGGCGACAAACTGATCCGCCGAATCTCCGATCAATCCGCTCCGGGCAGCGCGCTTCTGCTCGAACATCTCAATACCTTGATGATGAGCGACGAGGGCAAGGAAACGCGCAAACGCGTCGAATCCCAGGGAGCGCGCTGGTTGTCCGCGCGGGACGACATCCAGGACTGGCTCGCCCACTCCGGATGGACCGCAGCCGTCCATGCGTCGGTCGATCCGGAGATTGCGCACGGACGCAGCGTCGCTCACATCCCAGCAGGCTGGTTCGCCTCATCGACGCGCTCGGTCTGATTCGCCCGATGTAACGCAAACCGGTAAGCGCGGATGCCAGGGGGAAGTCGGCAACCCGGCGTCCCATCGAAGAGATCTGCGACTTACCGAGTCGCTTCGGATAGCGCGGCGCGGCTCTTACGGCGCGGCTGCCCGCGTCGCCATGGCGGTTCGTGCGGTACGAGGCGTGCCGATCGGCGGCCGACCTTGCCGATCCGTCGAACGACAAGGAGTTCGTCGGGTAATCGAGTTGGAATCCGCATCGCCGAACTGCCAGAGACGAAACCGCCTGCGATCGAGACGCCGGCCGATCTCCGTCGCCCCCAGCGGCACGCAGTCGCGCGCACGCTCGATCGATTCGCGTTCGCCTGAACGGCGCCGACGGCATCCGGCGGCAATGCGATCCGGCACGCCCTGGCGCTACAACTGAACAACGACCACAATTGTGCCGCGCCGGTCCACCCGGCTTATCGTCGCACGCACGAAAACGACGAGCATGCCGCGCGTCGATTGATGTGCGCCCAGCGCTTGCCGCCGGCGACGGCCGCTTTCGGACTATCTCCCTCCTGTCGTACGTCTGATTCGATGACCGCAAGATTCGCATCGGCCGGTCATAATCGCCCCCCCAACACCGCGGCTGTCTCATTCGAGCCGGCGGGAATCTCAGACAGGGATCAGCATGGCCCGGTTGACGCTGCCCGTGCGACTTTTCGCGCCGATGTCGGCAATCGATGCCGTACCGCGCTTGCGTACGATCAACATCGCGATTTCCAGCGACTGTTCGTAGTTCAACCGCGGATCGACAGTCGACTTGTACGCGCGCAAAAGATCCGCTTCGGTTAGATTGCGCGCACCGCCAAGGCATTCGGTCACGTTCTCGCCTGTCAGCTCCAGATGCACGCCGCCCAGATGCGTGCCGCAGGCGGCATGAATATCGAATGCCGCTTCGAGCTCCGCGCGGATATTGTCGAATCGCCGGGTCTTCACGCCGCCCGGCGTCGTCTCGCCATTGCCGTGCATCGGATCGCAGCACCACAGCACGCGCTGGCCCTCGGCCTTGACGGCGTTCAGGTGCTGCGGCAATTCCGCGTCGATCATCGCCGCGCCCATGCGCGTGATGAGCGTCAGGCGGCCTGCTTCGTTTTCGGGATTCAGCGTATCGATCGTGCGCAATAGCTGGTCGGGCTTCACGCCGGGCCCGACTTTCAAGCCGATCGGGTTGCGGATGCCCGAGCAGTATTCGACGTGCGCGCCGTCGAGCTGCGCGGTGCGCATGCCGATCCACGGAAAATGCGTCGACAGATTGAACCAGCCCCAATGCTGCGGCACCTGCCGTGTCACGGCCTCTTCATAGTTCAGCAGCAGCATTTCGTGCGACGTGTAGAAGTCCACTTTCGCATAGCTGCCGAGCGGCTCGCCCGCGAGCGTCTCCATGAAGCGCACGGATTCGCCGATCGACTGCGCCATCCGCCGATACTCGTCCTGAAGCCCCGCATGCGAAACCCACGCGAGATCCCAATACTCGGGATGGTGCAAGTCGGCGAAACCGCCGTCGATCAACGCACGGACGAAATTCATCGTCAGCGCAGACTTCGAATGCGCGTCGATCAGACGCTGAGGATCCGGCTCGCGGGCCTCCGCGCTGAACTCGCTCGCGTTGACGATATCGCCTCGGTAGCACGGCAAGGTCACGTGACCCCGCGTCTCCGTATCCGCCGAGCGCGGTTTCGCGTACTGGCCGGCGAAGCGACCGACGCGCACGACCGGCAGCTTCAAGCCATGCACGAGCACGAGGCTCATCTGCAGCAGCACTTTCAGGCGATTGGCGATGACGGGCGACGTGCAGTCGGCAAAACGCTCCGCACAATCGCCACCTTGCAGCAGAAAGCAGCGGCCTGCCGCCGCATCGGCCAGCTTGCGCTTCAGCGCCAGTACTTCCCATGACGTAACGAGCGGCGGCAGCTGACGCAGTTCGGCAACCGCGCGCTCCAGCGCCGCCGCGTCGCGGTATGTCGGCTGTTGCAATGCAGGCTTGGTTTTCCAAGAAGCAGGCGTCCAATGTTTGGTGACACGCACAGGAGAGAGATTGCGCTCCATAATTCCGCTCGAATGGTGAACATGCCTTCGATCGGATGGACTTTGCGTTGCGGAAGTCCATCCGCGCCTATGCCGCTGCCGCACCGCTACAGCTTCACGAGTACCGTTCCGAGATGACGCCCGTGAACCGTGTCGCACAACGCGACGGGCGCCTGCTCCAGTCCATCGATCACCGTATGCGGGAATGAGATGTCTCCGGACCGCAGCCACTCGGGGAACAATTCGAACCATTCCCGCTTGGCCTCCGGATTGTCGTCGGCACTGTAGCCGCGCATCGTGATTCGCTTCAGGAGGATCTGGACCGCGTCGAGCTCGACGGGAGCGACGCGGCCCGTGCCTCGTGCGGCAAGCTGGCCCGACAGCGTTCCGACGATCACGAAGCGCGCGCCCTCCCGGGCGACCGTCACGGCCGCCTGCAGTTGCTCGCCGCCGACGGAATCGATGAAGACGTCGAGACCGCCTTGCGCCGCATCCGCCAATTGGTTCACGAAAGGCTGCTCGCCGCCGCGGATCACCGCTGCGTCGTACCCCAGCTCGGCGACCAGCCGATTCGCCTTCTCGCGCGAGCTGGTGCTGCCGATCACGCGCCCTGCTCCCAGCCGACGCGCGATCTGTCCCGCCATCGAACCGATCGCGCCGCCGGCGCTCGATACGAAAACCCTATCGCCCGGACGGATCTGCACGCCACGGGTCAACGCCGCATAGGCCGTCCAGCCGTGCCCCAGATAGCCAAGATACCCGATCGGCTCCGGCAACGGCTTGCCGACGCGGGAACACGCCTGTACCGGAACCGCGGCGTAATCGCGCCATCCGCTGAAATGCGTGACCATGTCGCCAGGCGATAACGTGCCGCCGGCCGGCGCTTTCACCACCTCGCCGATCGCCTCGCCCCGCAGCGCGTCGCCGGCTCGCAACGCGGGAAAAGGCACGCCCGGCACGTCCTCCGCACCTTCGCTCACCATCGCGCGAAGCGAAGCCGAAATCAGGAAATAGCGGTTGCGAACCAGCACTTCCCCCGCACCGGCCTCCGGCACGGGTACGGTGGCCATTTCGAAATGTTCCGGCGCAGGCAGCCCTTTAAGCCGCGTCTTCAATCTCACCTCGCGACTCATCGGAATAAACGCTGTCATATTTGATCCCCTGTCGCGGACAAATAGAAATGTCCGGTTTTGTAGCAAATGAAATGTCCGCATGTTGGCGGGGGCGGCAAGCCGGCT
>NZ_LOWC01000133.1:0-3079 GCF_001522845.1 Burkholderia sp. BDU5
ACCTCCTCGTTCAAGTGGACACAATCGTCGCCGCTCTAGCTTCACACGAACAGTGCGTGGTTCATCGATCGCTTACGATGCTATGTGCCGACCCAGGATTGGCCGATGGGAATAGAGCCCGCATGGCGGATTTGCTGAAAGAGGCTTTGCGCTTGCAAACGTTCACTGCCAATCGACTATCCAAGCCGCTATCGACAGAACAGCGGACACTCGTAGCCGCAATCTTAGACAAGCACGGTTACGACACCACTACATTGACCACGGGGTTGAGCATTCGGGACATTGTGAAGGAGAACATACGTGCTGGGTCCACAAAGCCCACGACGATATCGACCAAGTTCCACGCAGACCACATCGAGATTGACGGAGTGTCGTTCCAGTACCGGCCGAGAGAACGCACTCCAATGGGGAAAGCGGAGAACGATTTCTGCATCCGTATTGCTGGTGTAGACGTACCGCTACTAGCTGTTCTACGACTCCGCAATATCGGCCTGGGAGAGTTCCGTCTAGCTGACAAGCGGGCAGTAGATGGGGCTGAGGGTAAGCAGAAGGAGAACCGGGAACGGCTTGAGCGAGAGTACAAGGAAAGTCCCCGATTAGACCGGCTCTACGCAGATTTGCAGCGCGCTACCCGTGAGTCCGATAAGGAAAGACGGAAAGAGCGGCTCCGGTACGTGGATATCTGGTCGTATACGGGGCAGCGGTCGGAGCGGGTGTGACTACCAGTCGTTTGCAGCAAGTAACCGGTCTATTGCTTCAATGGGAATCTGTCCGAATTTGTTGAGCCGAATCCTGTAACGCGTCAGCATTGCAGAGACTGTCTGGCGGCTCTTGCCTACCATTTCTGCGGCCTGCGTAATCGTCACATGCGGCGGGCGTGGATGCCGGGCGGCGTATATATCGACGGCCTTGGTGGCGATGTGGAGTGCGTCCAACTCGGAAATCCCTGGCCCTTGCTTGACAATCTCCCGTATCACTTGTGGTTGATGTCGCGATTCGGGTAAGTGGTGCGTTCGGACTTTCGGCATAGCTCCCTCCTGGGCTTGGAGCGGACATTCTGCAACGTCGGCGCGGAACTGTGAAGGAGTGCGACAAAAATAGGTGGTGCCGGTTCGGTGCCTATTTCCGGACTCGAACTGGATCGTATGCGCGGTGTAAAGTGGCTGCTCCTCTTTATCGTCGGGAGCAAGCGAAGTGGATCAAGACGCTATCAACTTCTCGTTGTTCGATCCGAAGAAGCTACGGAAGGCCGCAGACGCGATCCGCGATCAACCTCGTTTGACGTACGCAGAATTCCAGAAGTTGGAGCATGAGCAAAAGGTGCTTCACGCGCGCTTCGATGAGTTGGCTAAGATGATGCAACCCCTCGAAGGGTCGTACGTTCGTGCGCGACGCAAGCTTGGACCGAAACCCTATGACCCGACGACAGATAAGGCTCTCCAGGATGTCAACCAAGCGGGTCTTGAGCGCATGCGGGAACTTCGCGTCCAGCTTGAACAAGGGCACGCAATTTGGATGAAAGTGGTCGCTGCAAGGGATGCGCGGGCCCATTTGATGCGCGTGATAGGCGAATCCAACAAGCTTACCGAACTGTGGGTAATTTCTCGGAGAATTGAGGACCCGGAGTTCAATCCATTCTCCCGGCAGGAAGGT
Source organism: Burkholderia sp. BDU5 (assembly GCF_001522845.1). Lineage (NCBI taxonomy): Bacteria > Pseudomonadati > Pseudomonadota > Betaproteobacteria > Burkholderiales > Burkholderiaceae > Burkholderia > Burkholderia sp. BDU5. Next base: position 1,654 of record NZ_LOWC01000133.1, read on the forward strand.
GATGCACAATAGTTCCGGTTTCAAGGATGACCGGAAACCCGATGGATTAGCCCAGCTTCTTTGCCAAATCTTCTGCGCGGAGGTGCGTGTAGCGTTGGAGCATACTCAGTGTCTTATGTCCGGTGATGCTGGCGACTTCCATCGGGTTGAGTCCTTTCTCGAATAGACGGCTTGTGGCTTCGTGTCGGAGGTCGTGGAAGCGTAGCCCGTCGATCTTGGCCCGTGCCCTGGCTCGCCTGTACGCGCATTTGATGGCATCCACCGTTAGGCCGGGGAATACAGGACCGCTCCTGTCGGTGGCAATAGGTGCTAATGCCTGTACCGCGCGCGTTGAAAGAGCTATTGCCCGTCCTTCACCATTCTTGGAATCTGGCAGCCAGAGGACGCGACGGTCGAGGTCAATGTTGGGCCACTCGATGCCTACAACCTCGCTTCGGCGCATGCCGGTCTCGATGGCGAGTAGAACGGCAGGGTAAAGATGCTGGTTGCGCGCCTTTCTGCATTCGTAGAGCAGTAGCGATTCTTCGCCCCCTTCCGTGCGCCTGTTGCGCGGCTTGTTGTGCTTTGGGCGTCGTATCCGGCTCACAGGGTTAGTGGGAAGATGGATTCCCCACTCAATCATCGCCGTAGAAAATACGTGCGAGAGGAGGTTTAGTTCTCGGTTGACCGTGCTTCCGCTGACCGCCTGTAGCCGTTCGTCGCGCCATTCGGAGAGGACGACAGCCGTAACGTTTGCAACCGCGTACTTGCAGAGATGCCACTTAAGCATTGACCGGATGCGCTTTGCCTCGCCGGTTCCGCTTTTCTTGGTTGGTGAGACGCGCTCCGCGTACTTCTGGAGGAGGTCTCCTAGAGTGGTTTCGCGGGCCGTAGCTATATCCACGAACGTGCCGCGCCGCATCTCGGTTTCAACACTCCGCGCCCAATCCTCAGCCTGTACCCTGGTGGGGAACGACTGGGACTGAGAGGGAAAGCCCTTGAGGCGGACCTTTGCTTGCCAACGATGCTCTGGGGATTGGGTGTCGCGACGGGTAATGGTCGCCATATGAAAACGCCTCCTAGGTGTCCCCGGAGTGTCCCGAGAGCAAACTAGGAGGCGTTTGAGCACTAGATAAGTGCTTGAATTCTTTGGTGGGCGGTACTGGGATCGAACCAGTGACCCCTGCCGTGTGAAGGCAGTGCTCTACCGCTGAGCTAACCGCCCAAAGAATTTTGAATTATGTCAGAGCTTTTTCATTCCGTAAAGCACTTTTTAAACATAACCCACCTTGCGGGTGCGGACCGCGCATCGCCCGGCCCGGAATTCTACAGGCAATCGGGTACTTTTATCCAGTGTTTGTTCGACACGGTGTCGCGAGCAAATGAATTGTCCGGGTCTGTAGCACGTAATCTGTCCGGTTTTTGGGTGCGGCATGAAGCCAGCCGT
>NZ_LOWC01000134.1:0-740 GCF_001522845.1 Burkholderia sp. BDU5
GCGGTCGTGACAGGCGCAGCAAGCGGCATCGGCAAGGAAATCGCGCTGGAGCTCGCGCGCGCGGGCGCGGCGGTCGCGATCGCGGATCTGAATCAGGACGGCGCGAACGCGGTCGCCGAGCAGATCAAGCAGGCGGGCGGCAAGGCGATCGGCGTCGCGATGGACGTGACGAACGAAGACGCGGTCAACGCCGGCATCGACAAGGTTGCCGAAACGTTCGGCTCGGTCGACATCCTGGTGTCGAACGCGGGCATCCAGATCGTCAATCCGATCGAGAACTATGCGTTCGCCGACTGGAAGAAGATGCAGGCGATTCACGTGGACGGGGCGTTCCTGACGACGAAGGCCGCGCTCAAGCACATGTACCGGGACGATCGCGGCGGCGTCGTGATCTACATGGGCTCGGTGCATTCGCACGAGGCGTCGCCGCTGAAGTCGGCGTACGTGACGGCGAAGCACGGGCTGCTGGGGCTTGCGCGCGTGCTGGCGAAGGAAGGCGCGAAGCACAACGTGCGCTCGCACGTGGTGTGTCCGGGCTTCGTGCGCACGCCGCTCGTCGACAAGCAGATTCCGGAGCAGGCGAAGGAGCTCGGGATCAGCGAAGAGGAAGTCGTGAAGAAGGTGATGCTCGGTCAGACGGTCGACGGGGTGTTCACGACCGTCGAGGATGTCGCGAAGACGGTGCTGTTCCTGTCGGCGTTCCCGAGCGCGGCGCTGACCGGCCAGTCGTTCATCGTCAG
>NZ_LOWC01000135.1:0-762 GCF_001522845.1 Burkholderia sp. BDU5
CGGCGGCACTCGCTTCAAGAATCAATGACTTACGAGCGGATACCATCGAAATCCACGATTCGCGTGCGCTGCCTGCCCGGTCGCTGTGGAAAAATCCACCCGCGCGGCCCCGCTTCCTCTCGGCTTGCGCTGTTGCCCGGCCGTTTCGACTCGCGGGGGGAACGGGGGGAAGTGAACGAAGCGGCGGCCGCGGGTTGGCGTGCGCCGACTGCTGCGCGCATCGGCGCACGCAGCGGAAACCCGATTTCAGGGCCGCTACGCGGCCGGAATGAACGAGGGAAGGGGCACGGCCGCACGGCGGCCGCGATGGCTGAGAGCGGGTCATGCGTGCCCCCGTTCGAGTGCATCGGTCGCCAGGTCATCGCGGATCGACACGTGCAGGCCGAACACGGCCAGGCGCTCGAGCGAAACCGGCGTGAGGTAGGGCACGCGGCGGGTGTAAATGCGGCGCTCGACTTCCTTCTCGCCGACCACGACGCCGGCGTGCTTGAGCTGCGCCTTGAACACGCGGTCGGACTTCACGGGCAGGCCGTTCCATTTGTCGCGCAGCGCGCTCGTGTGCGCGAGGTGGTCCATCACGTGGCCCGTGCGCAGCAACAGGCAGAACTCGCCGTCGACCGTATCGAAGGTGTACGGGTGTTTGTAGTTGCCGCCGTCGATCTCCGACAGCACCGTTTCCATGATCCAGACCCACGGCTCGCGATCGGCGCTCGTCTCGGCGACGTGGCCGTTCATTTCCGCGATCAGGTCATGCGGAAAGCC
>NZ_LOWC01000136.1:0-7523 GCF_001522845.1 Burkholderia sp. BDU5
AAGCGTCAGGCATCCGCAGCGTCGCTACCCCGCAAACATCATCTTCCAAGCACGGCCACTTCAAACGCTCAATTCCAGAACGCCGTCGTTTAGTGTCGGATTTGGACCGGCGTTCACAAGTGCATTCCGGCGCGGCGAACTGTTTCGCTTGACGTGGTCGGATCTCGACGTCGAGCGCCGGCTCGCGTTAGTCCGCGATCGCAAACATCCACGACAGAAGAAGGGCAACGACGAGTGGGTGCCGCTAATCGGTGATTCGCTCGAAGTATTGCTGCGTCAGCCACGGTATCCGGTGCCGCCTGAATACGAGGCGAAGCGCAAGATGGACCCGAAGATCGAGCCGCATCCGAACGAATACATTTTTCGGTTCGACAAGAGCACTGCGAGCAAGTACTTCAAGCTGGCCTGCGACGACAAAGGCATCGTCGATCTTCGTCCGCACGATCTCCGGCACGAAGCGACGAGTGCGCTGTTCGAAGACGGATGGGATATTCCGGAAGTTGCGGCGGTGACCGGGCACAAAGATTGGCGCAACCTGAAGCGGTACACCAGTCTTGTGAGGGCTTGTGACGTTGCGCTGCTGGTTGGCTTATTGGGTTCGACTCCATTCAGAGCTTCTCGAAGCTCGGCCGCGCGCGCCGCTCGTGCCCGTATGTCCCGCGATCCTTCGGCCAGCGTGACATAGATCTCGTCATGGTTTTGCCGGTGCGTGTCGATCGTGAGGCGATAGAGCAGGTCGCCTTCCTGCAACCAGTTCGGTGCGGTGTTCTGTTTGTCGTTCATGGTTATCCTCAATTCTGATCGCGTGGTACCGCCCGGCCGAGCTGCATCAAACCCGTTTTGAGCGTGACGCCGGCGGCTGCAGCCCACGTGCGAGCGTCCTGCGCCGCTTTGTGCCGTGCGTAGCTGCCGGCGTCGTCGGCCATCAGGTCGAGCAGCACGATGTCGGCCGAGTGCGAGACGTCGCTCACAAGGGCGCGGATCTCGATGCAAAGCGCGTCGAGGCGTGCGTGCATGCCCCTGCGGGCATCCGCAGGGGCTTCGTTTCTCTGGATTGCTTTTCGCCGCGCACGCGGCGTGTCGTTCTTCTGGAATGCCTTTGCGGGCGCGAGCCCGCGCACACGCTTTGAAACCGCATTGCCGTCGACGCTCGCCAGTGTGATAGCCGGGCGCTTGTCCGCGCGTTCCCGCTTTCGCGGCAGCGGACGTGAGGTAGAAAGGGCCGGGCGTGGGGTCATTTGGCTTCGGTCGGCGTGTCGGCACGGCATCGAGCAGGTCTTCGAGGCCTGTCAACGCGCGATGTACGCCTGCGATCGTGCCCGGCGACAACTTGCCGAAGCCCGGATCGTGCAACACGCTTTGCAGCGCTTGCAAAAGCTGCTTTGCATGTTGCTCGCCAATCTTCCGTTGAGGCTCGGCGGCGGCCGTTGCCGCGACGCTTTTGGGCGACGTCGTGTGGAGATGCTTTTTCGTGACCTTCGTCTTGCCCGCGTCCTTCGCTTTCAACAGGCCCGAGACGATCCGCTCCAGCGTCCGTTCCGCGCCGTGCCGTCGTATCTGCTCGATCACGAGCGTGCCGGAGATGGAGCCGTCGCGGACGAACTGGTGAATCTCCGCAGGTGCTTGCTCGAGCAGCCGTTGGCGATTATCAGCGCGGTGAGGTGCGACACCCACTGTTGATCGACGGGGCGCACGTTGTCGCGTGGATCGTAGTGGAGCTGTTCGTACGGCACCATCCAGAGATCCGCCGACGTCGCGCCCGCCGCCGCAGCGGCGGCCTTCGTGTTGCCGGTGACGATCGGCTCGACGAGCGCGAGCGATTGGGTGCGGGCATCCATTACTCGGCCTCCTGCGGTTGGAGACTATGAGCGAGTTCCATCGAGCAGTCGAGGATCAGGCGCGACTGCGTTTTCGGTCGCCGAAGCAGGAGATTCGAGCGATTCGGAGCGATATCAATGCGCTCGACGATCCAGCCGAGCGCGAGAAACGCGCGGACGGCGCGATCGGCCGTCTCGTTGAAAATCCCCGCGCGAACTCGGAGCGCCCATTTTGCCCGGCCGCTGTAGCGGTATTCGTCGGGTGCGCGGCAGTCTTCGAGGTACATCGAGTAGCCGTCAACGGCAATGTAAATGCCGGTTTCAGCGACCAACGCAAGGTCGCGCTCGATCGCTCGGATGTGCTTCTCGGCCTTCTTGAGTTGAGCGAGACGACGCGCATGAATGGCATTCGCGTGAGCGACGATCTCGTTATACGACGTCGGATGCTTGTAGGTCGTCATGCGCTTCACGCGGTCCTCCGGTTCTGGATTATCAGTTCGAGTCGCGACACTTCGAGGTCGATGCTCTGGCGGAACAGGCGCAGGAATCGCAACGTGCGGGTATCCGACCCAAGCAGCGAGTCGACGGGAAATCTCAAGCGAGCGGAGATGCGGGAACGAGATGGCGACGTGACGTTCCGCGTCTCGCGTGACGATCGTGTGGAGTTCGGGGCGCGTGTGCGCGGATCCGGCGGGCACGGCGGATCGCGACGCATGTCGAGGCGCGAGTGCGCTGCCGGCATCGTTCGAATAGGGTGCCGTCCGCCTGCTTGCAGGGGACCGACAGCGGCGGGGCCGCGTCCGAGCCCGTCAGCCAGTACAGGAAACGCAGGTCGTGCGGGCGCGGTTGGCGGCGCAGCCCACCAATAGTTCAATGACCTGCAGATACGACAGCACCGAATGGCTGGACGTGCTCTATACGTCCGTGCGTAACACGCCCGGCGGCGTAGCCGACGCCGCCAATCACCTGACGAACCGCCGAGGCAAGGGCATTACGCCGGAGTCGCTTCGCCTACGCCTGCGTGGTGTCGGCGATAGCCGCCTCTCGATGGAGATGTTCGAGTTGCTGATCGAGTGGATGCAGGAGAAGAGCGAAGCCGAGGCACACGCGCTCGATGCATTGCATGCGCTTAACGCTCGTTTCGGGCTTGTCGCCGAGCGCGTCGACGATCACCACGCGGCCGACGTCCACGAGCCGGGCGCGATGCATCTCGTGACGACGACGCTCCACTTGCAGGCGCATGTGGGGAAGGTCGCCGACGACGTGACGCGCGCGCTCGAAGATCAGCGCATCGACGATCGCGAAGCCGAGCAGATCATCGCGACGGGCCGCAAGGGGCAGCGCCTGTTCCAGCGGCTGATTCATGCCGCCCGTAACCTTGCTGCCCGCCGGCGTCGCTGACATGCAGCGATTCATGCCCGGCATGGGTTGCTGCCGCGTTGCGCGCGAGCAGGTGCAGTTGTGTTGCGAACGCCCGTATCAGCTCGCATGCGGCGTTGCTGCGCTCGCGTACCGGATCGAAGCCGCCCCGGAGCAGGCCGGACGGCTGTTCGTCTCCCAGATCTCCACCTTTCCCGATCGCGTTGCGCTGTTCATCAAACGCGCCGCGTTGGACGAACGTCAAGCTGGCCGACATCGTCGGCGACGTCGCGCGTCGCAACAAGTGGGCGGCCGCGTGTTCGGTCGAGGCCGTCGTGCCGCGCGCGGATCAGTTCGGCGAAAGTGACCTGCACTTCATCACGCGCATCGCGCGGCAGTATGGTGCGACCGCGACGGTGAAGGCGGGCAAGCTGATCGTCGGGCCGATCGGCGGCGGCAAGAGCGCGAGCGGCAAGATGCTGCCGTCAATCGAGCTGACGCCAGCGGATCTTGCCGATTACGAGATCACGTTTCCGGACCGGGCCAGCTTCGTCGCGGTGCGGGCGAAGGTGCACAACGCGAAGACCGGGAAGAAGATCGATCTCACGATCCCGAATCCGGATGCGCCGCCAGGTGCTGCAGCCGTTCATACCGAGCGCCATTCGTACGCCAGCCCGGAGGCCGCGAAGGCGGCGGCGAAATCCCGGCTCGAGAAGCTGAACCGGCATACCGCGAAGAGCGTCCTGCGCATGCGCGGCCGGACGGATATCGCGGCCGAGAAGTCGGTGAGGCTGAAAGGCTTCAAGCAGGAGGCCGACGGCGAGTTTCTGGTCGAGTCGGTGAAACACACGTACGCCGGCCGCAGTTGGGAGACGTCGGTGGAACTGAACGCGGGCAACAAGGGGAAGGCGAAGGCCGGTCACGGCAAGAAGCCGACGAAGAAGATCGATCTGGTTGTGCCAGCGCCGAGATAGCGCTTAGCCAACAGTTTGCAACATTCCCAGTCGTAATTACACCGGGTGGCCATCGCAGGTGATATTGGGAAACATTCGGTGTATTTGTTTTTGTTTTCCGGCTCGTGCTCGGGTGTTCGCCACGATTCGCTAACTGGGCGATCTTCGAGAGAGAGCCGGTTTTGCAATGCCCGGGGTTTTTAGCTGCCGATTGCAATAAATCCAAAGCTCCTGTCTTGGAACTTGTTGCTGTTGTCGCCCGTGTTAATTTGGCAGTAACCGGCGTTAACAAAGGGAGCGGATACCCCGTCCATGTTGCTTTGTCCTGAATCGCCGAAGTTATTTTGAGTTGCGACGACTGCGGGGGTCACCGAAAATTGAGTGTTGAAGGTGATCACGTATTTTCCGGTGTCGGTGCGCTCAACTCTGAAATCTTTGCTGCCACTGTTGATGCTACCGTTGGCATTAACACTACCCCAAATGATCCGTGACATTATTTTCTCCAGTATATGCGTGATGGAAAGTTCGCCATATCTATGGCGAATCGAGTCAATGCGATCGATAAATTTGTAGTGTGAAAATATTCCATCGATCCACATTGGCGTTTTGATCGTAGGTCGTGATCTTTTGAATGTAAACCGCCGATTAAGGTGCGTATCGATGTTGTGGTGCAGTTTTGTTGGTCGATGGTTTTTTTTGTGGTGATTGATCAATGAATTAATACGCTCGCGAATTTCGTTAAGTATTTCGGATGCCGCCTCGAGGCAACTCGGGCGGCTTTTCTTTTTTCAATGGGGGTGGGATGCAAGACCACGAAAAGACGATCTTGGAGCTGATCGTCATGGGCGGACTGATTGGCATCGCGAAGGTGCTGGTCGGTGGCGAGCAACTGACATTTCGGATCGTTGCCGGTCGGACAATGTTGGGCTCGGCGACATCGATGGTTGCCGGTATCGCGCTGCTGCAGATCCCGGATCTGCCGCCGATCGCACTGCTCGGCCTCGGGAGCGCGCTCGGCATCATCGGATCGCAGTATCTGGAGGTGCTGCTGCGTCGGAACGCGAAGCGCCTGTTCGGGGAGAAGTGACGATGGCACGAATCGACATCGCCGCGGCTGGCGGCAAGAACCGCGTCGCGTTCCTCGACATGATCGCAGTGAGCGAAATTGGCTCGGCGCTGCTCGCGAAGTCGGACGACGGCTACAACGTGCTGGTCGGTTCGACGCCGTCGCGACCGCTGCTGTTTGCGAGCTATGCGGCGCATCCGAATGTGCTCAACCGGCAGATTCCGGTGCCGTCGACGGCGGCCGGTCGCTATCAGATCCTCAATCGCTGGTGGCGCATCTATCAGGCTCAGATGAAGCTGCCTGATTTCGTGCCGGTCTCACAGGACCGATACGCGCTGCAGCAGCTGCGCGAGCACGGTGCGCTACCGCTGATCGACGCAGGCCGGTTTCGTGAGGCCGTCTCGAAGGTGTCGAACGTGTGGGCCAGCTTGCCGGGTGCAGGATACGGTCAGCATGAAAACCGGATCGAGCATCTGCTGGCGGCGTATCAGGCAGCCGGCGGGGAGGTCGCATGAGCTGGATCGATCCGCGTTTCTGGCTGGTCGTGATCGCCGGCATCGTCGCCGGCTCGGCCGGCGGCTATTTCAAGGGCCACCGGGACGCCGACCAGTCGGCCAAGGTTGCGGTGCAGGCGAAGCAGATCGCCGAGCTGGCGACCGAGCGTGACGAATTTCGCCGCCAATCGGCGGCACAACAGGAGATCGCAACCGATGCTGCGAAAGAACGTGATCAGGCGCGCGTTGATGCCGCTGCTGCTGCTGCTTCTGCTGCTGACGGCCTGCGCAGACAGGTCGCCGCGCTCGTCGCCGGTATTCGCCGTTTCGCCACTTCGGCCGGAGGCTCGTCAGCCGGCGACGCCCTCGATCTGCTCGCCGACGTGCTCGGCCGGGTTGACGCGCGAGCGGGAGAGCTGGCAACGATCGCTGACGAGCGAGGCGTCGCCGGCCAGCAGTGCGAACGCAGTTACGACGCGCTGACGGGCGACGTGCAAATCGATCAGCCGCGATAGCGCGGCATGCGAGGCCGGACGGCCTCGAGAGAAACAGGGCGACCGGTGGGCGTGCGGGAACACGCTCGCCGGTCGCCTTTCCACTGTCTAGCCAGTGAATCGGCCAAGGCCCTGCTACCTACCGGTAGGCGGGCCGGATTCTACACCAAGTTTTAAAACGGCTTTCACAATGGCAAATCCGATTATTCCGTGGATCGGCGGCAAGCGCCGCCTCGCTGACCATCTCATCCCGCGTTTTCCCGCGCACGACTGCTACGTCGAAGTGTTCGCCGGTGGGGCGGCGCTGTACTTTCTGCGACCGCCGGCGAAGGTCGAGGTGATCAACGACGTCAACGGCGAGCTGGTCAACCTGTACCGGGTCGTGCAGCACCATCTGGAGGAGTTCGTGCGGCAGTTCAAGTGGGCGCTGACGAGCCGGCAGGTCTTCGAATGGCTGAAGCAGACGGTCCCGGAAACCCTCACCGATATCCAGCGCGCGGCGAGGTTCTATTACCTGCAGAAAAGTTGCTTTGGGGCGAAGCTGGAAGGACAGTCATTCGGTACGGCGACAACAACGCCCCCCGGCCTGAATCTGTTGCGCCTCGAGGAGGAATTGTCAGCGGCCCACCTTCGGCTCGCGAACACGTTCGTGGAGCGTTTGGATTGGGCCGCGTGCATCGATCGTTACGATCGGCCGCACACGTTGTTCTATCTGGATCCGCCGTACTACGAGACGGAGGGGTATGGCGTGGCGTTCCCGTTCGAGGAATACGAGAAGATGGCCGTGCGGCTGCGCTCACTCAAGGGCCGGGCGATTGTGAGCCTGAACGATCACCCGGACATTCGGCGTGTATTCGACGAGTTTCACATCGAGACCGTACCAATCCAGTACACGGTCGGGGGCGGGAAGGGCGTCCCCCGCAACGAGCTGATCATTTTCAGCTGGGACGACGCGGCACAGCCGGTTGGATTGTTCTGACGCGGTAGAGATCGACCTGCCGTCAGGAGGGCGGCAGGTCGGGTACTGCATGGGCCGATTGACTGCGTGCGGAAGGACCAGACGTTACAAATCCTTCCGCCGCGAAAGATACGACAAAATCGGTGGTCGCTGCATGTCAATCTTGGTTAAATGTGCCCCGTACGGCGCGCCTTCCCCCTGTCGTTTTCATGTTGCAGTCGTCGAATTTGGTACCCTCTGACCAGAAATCGGCGGTTTGCCCGTCGCGACACGCGGCCCGATCGCCTGAATCCAATACGTATTCAATAAGAGACGGTTTCATAAAGACTGGTCGGCCCGCCGAAGGGTATTCCAGCAGATCAGGCAGCAACCGAGTTTGAAG
>NZ_LOWC01000137.1:0-11557 GCF_001522845.1 Burkholderia sp. BDU5
CGCTTCGAGAACGGCGGCGAGGTCGGCACGATCTGCCGCGACTACTGCTTCAACGGCAACCTGGTGATGCGCGCGACAGGCGACCGGATGCTGCTGTCGCCGCCGCTCGTGATCTCGAAAGCGGAGATCGACGAGATCGTCGAGAAGGCGAAGCGGGCGATCGATGCGACGGCGAAGCAACTGGGCATGGCGTCGTAGCTCAGGGCCGGCGGCACGGAGCGCGCCGAGCGGCGACTGCTTCGGATGGAATGCGTTTCGGGTGCAACGCTCCACCTTCGTTCGTTTGCCGCGCGATTACGAACAGACGATCCGCGCCCGCCGCCATACCGCTTGCGAACGCAATCCCGAGCAGCGTTCCTGCGCGGCGGCAAGCGGAAAAGAGGGGGCGTCGCGATCGCGCGGAGCCGATCCGCTGCTCGATCGCGATTCGCGCAAAGCGCCGGCTCGACGGGCCGGCGCTTTCCGCTTCGAGTCGAGACTGCCGCATTCCACGATCATGGCCGCGTACTGCGCGCTACGCACGTCGAGCATCCCGGAGAGAACAAGCTCTCCGGCCTTCAAGTGCGCGCGGGAACCACTCGTGCGCGCTCAGTTTCCGCGCGCTTTCCTTGCATGAGGACGCGTGTTAGCCCGTATTGCTTCAGGCATCAGCATGCATGGGATCTCAAGTGCGATCCCACCGTGTCACTCGAGGACGCGGCCAAGGCAATGGGCCACTTATCCGATTACTCGACTGGCAAGTACGGTCATGGGATACACGGAAGAAAGGGCAGCGGGGTGAAAGCGTTGATCGTTGAAATTTGCGGCCGGTCCGCCATTCACCGAAGGTTGATCGGCTCGCTCGCTTCAAGATCGCGAGTGCGAAGCGGCGCGACCACAAACCAAGTTGATCGCCATATGTCGGTGGCTGCCAATGCGTCGTTCATGCGTTAAAGGTACGTCGTTTTCGATGCATTCGCGGGCGCGACCAAATAACCTCGGTTAACTTTTCCCAAGAACATTCCTTCCGCACCACGATGTCCAGTATCTGCTCCGCCACTCGTCAACCTGATAACATTCCTGGCTATGACCTATGTCAGAAGTAATCGTTTCTGTAAACGCGCGAATTCATGTAGACCAAAGACGCTGGATAATTTTCGTCAAAGCTTGCGATAAATTCATTGGCTTTAAATTGGGGGCACATATAAAAATGGCAAAAATTAGATTGCACAATCAGGTATGTGCGTTTATTGATGTGCTCGGAGGAGCCAATCTGTTTAGAGGAAAAGAAAGGGGGCGAGCTGCGGATTTTTTCGCCTGCTTGGAGGAGTTTGAGCGTCGAATGAATGGATGGTCATCTCATTTTCCAGAGAAACGCCAAACACGCGCTCTCGTTAAAACCTTCAGCGACAATATCTTCGCAGCGTTTCCTTTGGGCTCGCATCCTACGATGGGCGATGAACAGGTTGTTGCACTGTTCCTAGATGAACTCACGGCACAGATACATGAACTAACACTTTTCGCCGGGTTTCCAGTGCGCGGTGCAGTGACAGCAGGGCCGTTGATGTTCTCTGACAGGTTTCTTTTTGGCCCCGCGCTGGTTGAGGCGGTTGAGCTGGAAAAAGTCGCGCTTTTTCCAAGAGTACTTTTGAGTCAGTCCGTTCTCCGATACATAAAGCCAGAAGGCCGCTATAGTTCTCTTGCATTACGGGACGCTGATGGGCGCGTTTTCCTTGACTATCTAGGGAGGAAAATATTCCTCGAATCGAAACTGAAATGGCATCGGAAATTTGTTCAGGGCGGGTTGACCGAAAACGTATCAAGGGTTCGCGAGCGTCAGAAATACGAATGGCTCGCTCGGTACCATAACTTTCACGCAATGAAGAATGGCATGACGGATCAGTTAATTCATATCGATCTCGCTACAGCGTTCGCTCCCCTGGACAACAACTTGTCAACGCCGACTGAAATCTGACCCACTTTTCGGCGATTCGCCGAAGTAAATCTGACCCGCCCGGACCCGTGTCACGCGGTTGCTTTCCCGCTTGCCCGCGTACCTGTTTGTCCAGCCCTTCGCTTGTCCTTCAACCGATAGCTCTCGCCGCTGATTTGCACGATGTGCGCGTGATGCAAGAGCCGGTCGAGCATGGCTGCCGTCAGCGTCTGGTCGTCGGCAAACGCCGTGGCCCACTGCGTGAACGGCATGTTGCTGGTCAACACGATACGGCCGAGCTTCAGCTGCACGCACAGGCTGGTAAACCCCCTGATGACGGGCGATCGCTTGGTATTGGAAGTTGCTGCGCTTGCGAATGGTTGGCGCCAGACACCTCGAAGAAGAAGTGTGACAAGAATGTGCCAACAATCCGGTTCGGCGAGGGGCACTTAGCGAGCATTTCGTCAAGTGCAAGCCCGGAAAGCAAGAAGGGCCGGCGATTGCCGGCCCTTCAGATCTTTGGTGGGCGGTACTGGGATCGAACCAGTGACCCCTGCCGTGTGAAGGGGCCTTTCAGACCCGCTCCGCCTTGCTGCGCGGGCCTTCCAGTGCTCTACCGACCAGTGAATCTACGCTGTAATCTGCGCCCGAGTGTCCCCGGAATGTCCCTGCACGACCCTGGCTGAAATGGCTGGGACGACAGGACGAGTCCAGATTGTACCACCCGGACCAAGTATCCAGAGCGACCCCCAGTAAACCGGCAGGTAGCGCACGGGAGCCTTATAGGACAGGCGTTACAGCCCGTTCGATGATGGAGGACAAATGCTCCGATTCGCTTACTTTGTCGTGATACACTAGTGCTGTTTCTACATTTTTGGCGTATGACAATGGCACTTTTTAAGCGAGATAACACCGCAGAGGCGCACGCGAAGGCGGCGGCTAAGGCCAAGACAAAGGCTGACGAATTGCGGGCATCCGCAGAGAAGGCCCGTCAGCAACTAGACGCGCTCGAAACGCAAAGCTACGCCCTTAAAGAGGGGATGAGAGACACCAAGGAGCAGCGAGCGGCCATTCGTCAGGGCGTTAAGGCGGCTGTGGAGACTGTACCGATGCCGGTACGATTGGAGGTCAATCAAGTCAAGGCGCTCAAGATTCTGGCCGCGATGCAAGGGACTACGGCGAGTGCGATCATACGCGGGTGCATTCATGACCAGTTGATTGAGATGTACGACCATTTGCCGGGATTCGCCGACGCGCTAGAGGCGGCGGGAGTGAAGGGCTTGTAATCATCACACAGGGCTCCGGCCCTATATTTTTTCCTTGCTTGTAGAAAGAGTTCACGTGTATTATCAGTCTCGTTGTTTGTAGAAAGAGTTCTTGAGTTTGCTGTGTTCCCTCCCGACACGGGACGGAGGGTGAAGTACGGGGCCGGGGTCTCCTGACGGTAACGACAAGGCTAACGACGGGCCAGACGAGCGTAACTCGTATAAGGCGTCGGCGGCATCCGAGAGCAGCCCCGGTAAGGGGATTGAAGATGCAGAGAGGCGACGGTAGGGCGTCTCTCCTGGGCGCAAGCGTTAGCCATATAGCGGCGCGTAGACCAGAAACATCCCTTGGTAACACCTTGGGAGCAAATCGAGAGGTTTGTTAAGGCGATTCCGGATAGTCGCCTTAGCCAACTTCTTCACGTCACGGGGTGCGAATGCAGCAGAAGCAAGTGATGAAATGTGAGCCGACGCGCGTTATGTCGTCGGCCATCCCCAAACATCAAGCGGCAGCATGCATCAATCCGTGCTCTCCCGGACTGAACCGCGCGGCGCGGCGTGCAGCGGCGGCGAAGGATCGGGCGTCGAAGTCGGATCTAGGCTTGTCGATGTGAATCCCTATCTCTTAATTAATAAGGAGTACGTCAAATGAGCAGCATGTATCAATCTGCACATACGCAACTTGTTCGCGCCCGTATCGCGTTTTCTCACGGCGGTCTTTGTGGGGAGCATGGTTGGCTTGCCTCGCCTGACCGGAAGAAGGTAGACGCCCGCAAGGTGTTTGCAGGGAAGGACGTAGACCGTATGTCCTCGTTCGAAATCGCCATGTGTATGTCGTCGGATATGGAGGACCGCATGCTTGCTCTTGCGACTGAGCTTGACGAGCTTGAATCGAAATATGCGGCCCTGGATGCGGCGCTGAACGCAAGCGATTTCGCGCGGGAGGCTGCGTGAAGCACGGAATCCTGTTGCTCATTTGTTTGTGCGTGTGGATCGGTAACGCTGCGATGGTGTGGCAGCCGGTCCATTTCATTTGACCGTTGGTATTACCCATAAGGAGAACTATGCTCGAATCAACCGGGATGCAGTCCCGTATGAAAAGTGCCCAGTCTGGAGAGGCGCGTGTAATCTCATTCAAGGTCCAGGCCGATATGCGGCGAGCTATGCGGCAGCGCGCGGTAGATGACGATGTAGACGTGTCTGAGGTCATCCGGCGTGCGCTTTCGTTCTATCTCGCTGAGTACCGGAGCGGTCCGCAGTGACTGTCGGCCTCCAAATCTGGGATTCTCAGGGTCGCACATTGTTGGATGCGTCGTCGCGCGCCGGACGCGTTGCGGGCGTAGTGCGAATCGATGAGCGGGGCACCACTGGGACGCGACGGCAGGCTGGAGACTCCGGCAATATCGCGGCCGATCTGTCGGGCGGCACGCCGTTCTGGGCCTTTCATCCGGACTGGTTATTTCGGCACGTCTCCCAGAATGCTCCGGTGCCTATCGTTGATATCGACGCTGCCGGTATCCGTTGGCGCTATTCGTATCACGACGGGAATTTCTATACGCCTATGCCGGGCATGCTTGTATATGGAGTCTACTGATTGACCGTCGGGTTTCAAGCGTTCACTGATAGCGGGTTGTATCAGATCGACGGACGTACGCCGAATTTCCAGTGCACGCAAATGCTAACCGCTGTCACCCAGAGTACGAGCCTGCGCGTCGCCTACAACGACGTAAATAAGCCTTTCGACGGTACGTTCTGGGTTGCTGCCTTTTCCTTCACGGCTAACACGCCGCTGTATGCGTTCGCGGCAGACGGGGGAGTCGGTGCGACGGTTTGGGACCACCAAGTGTCCGGCAACTTCCACACGGTACGTATCGTCACATGGCAGCAGGCGACGGTTCGATTCTTCGTGTTCGATTCGACTCCGCCAGTTGGTGGCAATTTCGGATTGCAGGTGTTTTCCGAGACTGGCGCATTGGTTGCTGATTCGTCACGGCCGTTCTATCGAGTGTTGGATGTTCTTCACATCCAGTACAAGCCTGGGTACGGTTGGGAGACGACCGGCTACCCACATCCACCTACGGAGTCCCGTTCATACGGCCGCCCTGTCCTTGTGTCCTGTCCGTTCCCGTGCCACAGCCTCATTTCAGGGGATGGCACATACCGACCAAGCCTCACGCTATTTCGAACAACCGGGGATACGGTTACGTGGTATCAGCAGGACTGGGCCGGAACGCCGCCGAACTGGAGCGGGTTCAACGAGACATATCACTTGCACTTTCTTGTCATCGACAGAACGGGCCTCATCTAACAAAGGAGAAACTTAATAAGTACATCAAACAACAACGTCACCGTACGTTACTCGGTGGACGCATCCGGCGCACAGGCCGGTATCAACCAGCTTCGCGCATCAAATGCGCAGTTAAACGCGTCGCAAGAGGAAGTACGGCGCAAACAGGAAGCAGTACAGCGCGCGATGCAGGAAGCCGCCAGCAACGGCTACAACCTCACCGCACGCGAGGCAAAGAAGCTCGTAGACCAATACGACCGCCTCCAAGCCACGGCAGGGAAGACGCGGTTGGAAATGCTCAATCAACAAGCCGCCGCGCGGGGTGTAACGCAAGCGTTCGCCGCCCAGACAGCAGCTATTGAGAAAGCCGCGAAGGCTGCGCACTCGTTCAGCCTCAACAACTCGGCAGCGCGTCGGGAAATGCTGGTGCTAGCTCATGAGGCTTCGCAAGGGCAATGGAAGCGATTCGGCGGTTCGATGCTCGTAATGGCTGAGGCGGCAGACGCTCTGAGTCTGGTTATGTCGCCACTTGGTATCAGCCTCGGTGCAGCAGCGGGTGCGGGTGCGGCATTCGTGGCAGCAATGGCAAAGGGTAAGGAGGAGGCCAAGCAGTTCAACGCGGCTATCCAACTCACCAACAACTTTGCAGGCCTGACGGCGGATAGTTTAGGCGTGATGCAGTTCCGGGTTGCGGCAGCGGCAAATAGTGGCCTCTCCCAGGCGGGTGACGTGCTGCGAGGTCTCGCATCGACAGGGCGCTATACGTCGAAGGAGATGGAGGGATTGGCGGAGGTCATTCTCCGCACGTCGAAAATCTCCGGTACGGCACTTGATGATGTTTCGAAGGAATATGCGAATCTAGCGGACGACCCTACGAAATGGGCCACCGAGCATAACCGGAGCATGCATTTTATGGATGCTGCAACCTACGAGCATATCAAGGCGTTGCAGGATGCTGGCGATAAGCACCAAGCCGTCCAGGCCGTAATTGAGGCTGCGCTGTCGCAGGTGCAGGATTCGAGCGCGCAGCATCTCAAGGAGTCGGCTGGATATTGGCGGGCACTGTCGAGAGAAGTCGATACGTTCTGGGTGAAGGTAAAGCAAGGTCTCAGTACGGGGCCGACGCTCCAGGATCGTATCGATTCGTTGCAGATCGACCGAGCCGCAATGGTGAAGGCGGGCGGCGGCTTCACAAGCCACTCCATCGCGGACGTAGATCGTCAGATCGCGAACCTGAAAGCGTACCAACAGAACGAAGCCAAGTATGCTCAGGCCCAAGCGGAAGGAACCGCCCGAGAGCAGGCAGCCGTAGCCGCCTCGCAACGGATGGACACGCTTCGCGATCAGATCATGACGAATGCGCAGAAGCGGCAGAAGGAACTTGCGCAACTTGCGCGGGATCAAGCCGCACTTGTCGCCGATGGTAAGGGGTTGTCTGCCACCGAGTATCAGAAGATGGTAGGCAACATCAACGAGAAATACAAAGACCCGAAACGATCAGGCAGTGGGGATAGATCGGCATGGCAGGGGCAGCTTGCCAAGTACGAGACTATCAACGCCGCTATTGCGGAAATAGCGCGACAAGACGAACGGAACCTCAAGGCGCAGTACGACATCGGCGTGTTAAATGCAGAGGACTACTATCGGAGGTTGGAAGAGCTACAGACGCGCGCCGTTGACCAGCAAATTACGAATGCTCAGAAGCGGGTTGACGTAGCTAAGGCACATCCTGAAAGCGCGACTTACCAAACCGCGCTCAAGGAACTCCAGGCGCTCCAGGCGCGACGCGTAGGTATCGAGCAAGACTTAAACAATACGCTGGAGAAGTTGCAGCGGACGCGCGCGGCGAACGTCGCGAAGTTCTCGATGCAGGAGGCGGCCGCATACGGCGCACAGATCAACAAGTATGCCGACGAGCGGAACACGCGCTTTATGCTGGCCGACGAAAAAGCGAAGTACGACGGTCTCGCGTCCTTACGTGACCAATTCGAACGCAAGATGGCGTCGCTTGCAGAATCCTACAGCGGCCCTACCGCCGACCAGAAGGAGTATCAGGAGCGGTTGCGCATCGCGGGAGAATTCTACCGGCGGGACGTTGAAGCGTATCAGGCGCGTCAAGAGGAAATGCAAGCTGTCCGCGAGTCGTTCGGTGCGCAATTCAAGCTAACGTACAACGACCTCGTAGGCTCCTCGCAGACCACCGCCGAGGCCGTTGCTCGCGGGTTCCGTGGCGCGTTCGATTCGGTTAGTAACGCGCTCGACACGTTCATCACGACTGGCAAGGCTAGCTTTAGCTCGTTCGCTACGTCCGTTCTCGCTGACCTAGCGAAGATCGCGCTGCGGCGGGCTGAGATTGCGGCGTTCAGCGGGATTAGCAGCGCGCTTGGTTTCAGCACCGGTGGTGAAGTCGCCCACTTCGCTACAGGTGGCGCGATCAGCGGCCCTGGTACGGGGACCAGTGACAGTATTCCCGCAATGCTCTCGAATGGCGAATTTGTCGTGAATGCAGCATCCACCAAGCGCTACCGTAGCCTGCTAGAGTCGATCAACTCCGGCCACATGGCGCACTTCGCGACCGGAGGCATTGCAAGTTCTCTTGCACCATCTCCGGCCCCTATGTCGGATAGCAGCGGTGGGACGAATCTCACGTTGAATCTGAACGGCGGCGGTAACGTTCTGACAGCGGCTGACCTGAAGGACTTGGCTCCGCAGATTCAGGGGCTTATCGACATCCAGGTACACAAGCGTATCACCGAGCAGGGCGGATATGCGTACCAAATCCGTAACGGCCTGCTGTAACTGACCAGTACCGCGAATCCGTCGAAGCCGGGGCGGGTTCGCTCTTGATATTTCCGGCATAAATCACTAACAATTAAGGACTACATTGCAAAAATCATTCTCGCCTATCGAGATTAAGTCGCTTCAAGCGGAGAAGCGCGAGATTGAGGGTATCGCCTCCACGCCGCGCACTGATAGGCACGGAGATATCGTAGAACCGTTCGGACTGGCCTTCGAGAGGGAGGCCGCGCTCCTGTTGAATCACGACCATTCTCAGCCAATCGGGACGGTTACTTTCGGTACGCCGACGCCCCAAGGTCTCCCTTTCAAAGCGAAGATTGCCAAGGTAGCCACTCCCGGTGTCGTGAAGGATCGAACTGACGAG
Source organism: Burkholderia sp. BDU5 (assembly GCF_001522845.1). Lineage (NCBI taxonomy): Bacteria > Pseudomonadati > Pseudomonadota > Betaproteobacteria > Burkholderiales > Burkholderiaceae > Burkholderia > Burkholderia sp. BDU5. The sequence continues at coordinate 8,628 of NZ_LOWC01000137.1, forward strand.
GCTTGGGATAGCGTCAAGTCCGGCGTTATCAAGGGCGTTTCCATTGGCTTCATCGCGAGCAGGAAGGACATGGAGGAGCTTCCGAACGGCGGCCGACGAATCAAGAGGGCGAGCGTGCATGAACTGTCGCTAGTCGCTGTTCCAGCCAATCCAGACGCCGCAATTACCGCGTTCAAGAGCGCGCAACCTACTACCCACAAGGAGACTATGACCCGAAATTCCGCAGCAGAGCAAATTCGTAAAGCCGTTTCGATGACTCATGCAGAGGCCATTCTGGCTACCATTGAGACGGGTCATGACATCCTCGCCAAGGCGGCTGTTCCGGTAGCAACGACCGGGAATAATCCGGAACTCTACCGACCGACGCAAGCCCCCGGTGTGCTGTACCCGCCGACTACGACACCGATCATTACCGCGCTGGCCCAGATGGGTGCGCCGCAACTCCCACCGAATGTGCGTGCGCTGACGCAAGACAAGCTGTTGCAGGCTGCGGAGATTGGCGAGGGTGAGGCTGTTCCTGGAGCAGCCCCCGCAACTGCTGTGACGCTTTCAGGCATCCGCCGATTCGGTTTGCTCATGGTATTCGAGGACATGCTCTTTGCCGCAACGAATTTCAGCGACGCCGTTGTTCAGTACGTACAGGACCAGCTTGAGATGGCAGCGAATAACGCGACGGATGCGGCCATGTTCGATCTTTTTACGAAACAGGGCAAGGCTGCTGCGAGCGTTGGGGCGGCCATTGCTGCCTTTGACGGGGACTTGCGCACGGCGTGCTGGATCGGTAATCCCGTAACACTGACGGGCTTGCAGGACGCTGCGAACCCGAACATTGGCCCGCGTGGAGGCACGTATAAGACGCTCCAGGCTATTCCCTCTCTTGCTGTTCCGCACGGAAAGCTGGTTCTGGTGGACGTGAAGCGAACGGCCGTGTTCGATGGCCCGCAGATTATCGCCAAGAGCAATCAAGCGGATGTCGAGGTGGATACGCCTGATGGTCCGAAGGTGGTCCGCCTTCTGCAAGAGAACAAGACCGCTTTGAAGATCACCAAGTACGCGGACGCGAAGATCATCGCCGCGCCGCAAGTCATTACCCTCCAGTAACCAGACTCGGGCCGTTCATCCTGAATGGCCCATTACCGATAAGGATAACTATATTGATCAATCAGATTTTCAAGCCAAAGGCTCCGAAGGTCCCCGAAGATGCTGCGCTTCACTTCCATTTTGCATCAGATAGTCTGAACCCGGACGGAACGTACAAGCAGCCCACCGCGAAACCTGAGCTTGAGCCAGCAATTGCGCGAGTAGTGGAGGAAATCGGAGGTCTCCGTGTGGTCGTGGAGTCTGGCAAGGGGCTTCGCACGGTTGCACGTCTGACTTCGGCAATTGATGAGGCTATGGGGCGGTGTGCGTTTTTGTCGAAAGAGCTTGAACTCAAGCGCAGACAGTTCGCAGGAGGTGTTGTGGAGATGACTGCTGTTAACAGGGCGAATGACCAGCACAACGAGCAGCATGCGGAATTGATCAAGCTTCAGCGCGAATTGGCCCAGAGGCAGGACGCGGATGCAGCGCAAACCGAACTCCAACGCATCCTGACGGCGGTGGCGTGATGGCAGAGCGGTCTATCGAGCAGATGCGGGCGGAGCGTGACGTGCTGGCCCATGCATTCGCGCAGATTTGTGAAAGCTGCTCGGATGACGCGCGGAAGATCATGGCCCGTGTAGAGGCTATCGAGGCGGAAATCAAGAAACGGAACGACCAACCGCAACAAGGAGGCATACTGATTGGCGACTAAAGCGGCGCACCTGAGAGCGATCATTGGTCAACGGGTATCGTGGACACAGGCGGATCGAATGCAGGCAGAGCGCCTTGCGTATCTGCGTTTCCAGATCGAGAAGCTAGACCGGGAGCTAGGTCGAGAGGGTTTCAGTGTTGCTACTGCGGCGGGAGGTTCCAAGACTAACCCGAAGGTAGGCGCGCGAGAGCGTCTGGTGAAAGAGGAGGGCCAACTTACCCGGCGTCTCGGTCTGGGCCTTCAGCGAACCTCCGATAACGGCCGCAGCTACAAGGTGGCTCTCAGCCCCGGTGAAATGCGGGAGCGCCTCTGGCGAGTGTTCGAGGGCGATTGTCTCGCGAACCTCATGCCGGGGCTGTGGCTCAGTTGGACCCGTATGCAAGGCTGTGAAATCCCGGAGGACGCTACGGGATACCCGAATAACCCGCTTACCTTGCCCGTACCGGGCGAGAATCCCGGATGGGGTACGGAATTTGCCGCACTCGGGCCGGGAATTGTTCCTCCGACACTCGGAGAGCGGTTCCCCGGATGGGAGACGGCCCTTGACAAGATAGAGGCAGACCGCATCGCAAGAGGTAAATTAGCCCCCGTTTTGTGATGGGTGATTCTGGGCCGGATTCCTTACGCATCAAGGGTTTCCGGCCGTTTCGTGCCCCGAAAAAGAATTATTTTTGGGCTTGGCGATGAAACAAGACTGACCCGCCGGTGTCGGGGAATTTCGACCCTGCACTTTCACGTACCCCCGCCAGCCTGCCTATATTTTGTGCAAATTCCATAGTGCGGAAGATCATTGAGGCAACCACGGGGGAGGGGTGGTGACAACTTGGAACATATTCCGCATTTCGTGGGGGTGACTCGTCATCCCAGGAGGATCGAAGTATTTGAATACAGGACCAACGACGACTGATTGGGCTGTGATGGCGGCGAGGTCCGTTGTCCAACCCGCAGCAGAGAAGGCGGAAGCGCTCGCCGCTACAACCGGTGTGAGTGTCACGGTCAAGACCGCTGTGTATGTCGATGACGGCTCTGCACATTGGGCTACAGTCCTGACAGAGATGCTATGTAAGCGATCGATTGACCACGCCCTTGCGCTGTGACGCGAATTAGGCCGTCGTGTCGACGTTGCGCTGGGCCAGCT
>NZ_LOWC01000138.1:0-608 GCF_001522845.1 Burkholderia sp. BDU5
CCTCCCACACCACCCGGCATGCGGGTCCGCACCGGGCGGTTCGAGTAGTTGAGGTCAGGTGAGGCGAGGCCTGCCCAGGCGATCAAAGTAGGCAATCGTCAGGACGTGATGCAGCCCGGTCATGCTGTTGTGCCACGAGCGACGGCTGAGGGCCGCCACCGATTGGGCCACGCTTGGCTTGGCCCCAAGCTTGAGCAGCTCCCGGTATATCGTCTTGCCGCGCCGCCAATGCTTCAGATGGAGCGCGCGCATCCGCCGGCGCATCCACTCGTCCAGCTGTTGCCAGCGGCGATAGGTCTGCGCCAATTGGAAGTACGCTTTCCAGCCCAGCATGTAGCTGCGCAGCCGCTCGATCACTTCGCTTATGCTGCGCCCGCCGGATCGGCCGGTGAGCTGCCTGATCCTTTGCTTGAACGTCTCCAACGCCTTGTCTGACACGATGCGTTTGATCTCGCCTTTCCGAGTTTCCCATGGGGCGTACCCCAGAAACTTGCGACCCAAGACGCTTGCCACCGCACTCTTCGATTCGTTGATCTTCAGGTGCAGCTTGTCATAACAGCGCTTGAGTCGTGCCATCACCCGCTCGCCAGCCTTCCGGCTGCGCACGT
>NZ_LOWC01000139.1:0-1304 GCF_001522845.1 Burkholderia sp. BDU5
TGTTAGCGCCGGTGTAAAAGCGCCGTTAAACGACGGCACAAGGTTGAGCGAAACAGTCAACGACAAAGGGGCCACGCGGGCCCCTTTGTTTTGAATGTCGCCGATCAGAACGGCGGGTCGTGCTCGGTGAGCGGCAGTTCACGTTGCCGACGATCGCCACGAAGGACACGCTGCATGTCGGGCAGATAGCGTGCGCAGATGAGTTCGCGCAAGTCGTCGAGCAGTTCGAACACGGCGAGCGCCTGCTCGGGCGTCCAGTCGTCGGGCACGACGAAGTTCAAGCCGCGCGTGAGGCCTGAGGGCAATGGCACGGCTGTCATGATGACTCGCCTCCTTTGGCCGATTTGCTCGGGCCACGCTGCCGGGCGCGCTTGTCGGCCCGCTCGCGGGCTTCCTTCAGGCGGTACGATTCGCCTTCGATCGAGATGACCTCGGCGAGATGCACAAGGCGATCGACGAGCGACACGACGCAGGCGGCGTTCGGGAACACTTCTGACCATTCTGCAAACGGTCGATTCGATGTCACGATGGTGCTGTTGTTCTGGTATCTCCGGCTGATCAACTCGAACAGCAGATCGGCGTGGCGATTCGAGTAGGAGAGATATCCGACCTCATCGATCACAAGGACGTCGGGCGCAGCATAGCGACGCAAGCGCCGGCGCAGCGTTGAATCGCTATCGAGCGCAGCCAGTTCGCCCAGCATATTGCCGGCGGTGGTGAACAGCACCGTGTGCCCATGCACGAGCGCCTGATGCGCGACGTTCTTCGCCAGCGTCGACTTGCCCACGCCGTTGGGGCCGATGAGCACGACGTTGGCGGCGTCCTTCATGAACCCGAGCGTCATCAGTTCTTCGATGGCACCGCGATCACACCGTGACGGCCAACCCCAGTCGAAGTCGCACAAGGCTTTGAAGCCGCCCAGATGTGATTCCTTGATGCGCCGCTCGAGCGAGCGACGGGCTCGCTCGTCTTCTTCCCACTGCACGAGCGGCGCGACCCACGGCTGCTGCGCAACCTCGGGCCAGTGGGCCAGCAGCCCGTGCAAACGCAATTCCTGCGCGCGTGTGCGCAATGATTCAAGCGAGCTCATCCGTGCCTCCGGCAAGTTGATCGTAGGTATCGAGCCGGTGGGGTTGGACCGGCGTGTCCTTCTGGCGTACGTGTGGCGGCAGACACACGGCAAGCGGTGGTGGCAGTTCAAGCGCTTCGCGGCGGCGCTCCAGCGCCAGGCGCACGGCGTTCGGGTGCGGCACGCCGCTTTGTAGCGCATCGCCGATCGCGGCCTGCAATTGCGCAGCGCCGTA
>NZ_LOWC01000140.1:0-4050 GCF_001522845.1 Burkholderia sp. BDU5
CACCTCCTCGTTCAAGTGGACACAATCGTCGCCGCTCTAGCTTCACACGAACAGTGCGTGGTTCATCGATCGCTTACATTCTTTTGTCGAAACGCACAGCGATGGTGTGCAGTCCCGCGACTACTTCTGTCCCTTCCGCACCGACAATCTCCACCGACTTGCCAACACCTGCCAAGTCTTCGGTAGCATCGACGAAAACAAGGTCACCACTAACCAGCCGTCCAAGGCGAACAGCTTTGTCCGCATCAAGGAACGGCATGATTGCCTTAGATGGATTTAGATAAACAGCCCCGGAAGTATGGATATCGCCATAGTGCAAATACTTGACGCTGCCATCGATGGATAATTCCGCGCGACTATACACGCCGTTCCGAATAAGCGTCGCATGATCACCTAGCCGTGTCACCGTCCACTCCCCCTCAAACCCCGGCAACCGCGTCTTGCCTGTGAGCAGTTGCTGCATGGCCGCCTGCTTGATGTCATGCTTCTTGGCGATCAGGGCGTCCAGGCTGGAGCGCAAGGCATCGACGTCGCTCAGGGCTGAGGCGATGGCGGATTGTTCCGCTGGAGGCGGTAGGACGACTTTTACGTCTGAAATAGGCCCCAGATTAATTTTCCGCGGAATCGCCGACGCCAAAGAGTGAAGCTCGACCTCTCTCTTAAAAGAGTGTGTCTTTGAGTATTGCTCGAAGTAGGCAGACGAGGCGCCGTGAATCTTCAAAAGCGCTAGGCTGACATAAAAGCTTGCATCAACGTCCCAGTTGATTAGCTTGCAATCACCGATGGAACCGATTCGCGTCATCAAGACATCCCCCCTCTCCATACGGAAAGAGCGCGTCAAGAACTTATGCTCATCAACTGTAATGAATTTTGTATCGTCAAAATTTCCGCTTGTGACATGCTCAACGCTGTAGAACGGAATGCCGACGGGCACGTATCTGGGCGTTTGATGAGTCCCGTCCTTTACGGTTGCGATGTCCCCAATACGGGTGACTATCCAATCGTCAGGAATATCGCCCACCTCGGTCTGCTTGTACTCCGGCTTCATCTCCACGTCACCCCCATCCGCAGCAGGTGGCCGTTTACTTTTTCCGACAGCGCAGCGACATCATCCAGCAGCCCAGGCAACGGACTTTCATAACGCAATGCCAGCTCACGCACGCGCTGGGTCAGGGACTGCGACACACGCTCGACCTCAGCTGAGACCGTGGCATACAGCGCAGCCAGCCACTTGTCATCGACCACCAGCGACTTGATTTCGGGCACCGTGAGTTTCGGATACTGCGCGTACGCCTTGGCATCCAGCTCAGCTTCCAGCTCACGCAGCGCTTTCTTCAGCTTCGCTTCCTTGTCGGCCAGCGCCTGCCACTGCTTCAGCACGGCCAGTTCGTCCGCCGCATCGGCATCGTCGCCGATCTCCCTTATGCGCTCCTTCACCGCCACCGCATTGATCTTTTCATATCCGGCAAACGCCTGATCCTCACCGCTATGCTCTTCTTCCAGCTCGGCAAGCGCGCTACTGGCCACCTCCAGGCAGGCGGTGGTTTCGTCGATGGCCTTCTGCTCGGCTGCAAAATATCGCGCCACGATGAGAGACTTCGGCAGCAGGTCGCACGTCCAGCCCCTGTCCTTTTCCTTACCCTTTTTGTCGGTCTCGATGATGCGATAGGTCTTGGCCACCCAGCCGTCGCTCGCCAGCAGGTAGGCATTGTCCTGCATCGTTTCCGCCCAATAATCCATCAGGTGCTGGTACACGTCGTAGGCGTCGATCAACGGCTTGCCTTCGTAGTGGCTCAGCAGTCCATCGGCCAGCTCCACGATCAACTGCTTCGGATGGAATCCGGGTTCCAGTGCTTTCAGCGTGTGCGCAGTGCGGGCGCGCCATTGCTCGAAGTGAGCCCCCATTTCATCGATGAAGGCCGCAAACTGCGGATGCTGAAGAATCGTCGACTTGATCGCCGCCTTATCCACTGCGAGATCGTAATAGCCAGGCGTTCTCCGCTTGAACAGGGTCTTTTTCAGTGCCGGACAGATCGCCCAATAGTCATCGAGCGCAGCCACGTCGGCGTCAGGAATGCCGCCATGCAGATGGCCCTTCAGGTCCTGAATATCTTCGGCCACGCTGCTGTCGATATAGCGCGGCAGGTTCAGGTTGAAATCGTTCTTCTCAATCTCGGCCACGCTCACCATGCGCGCATAGCGCGGATCGCTTTCATCCTGACGGTTGAACACGTCCACGATGCGGTGGATGTCCTGCTCGCGCAGGCGATTCTTCGGGCCGTCCTTGATGAAGCCCTGGCTCGCATCGATCATGAAGATGCCCTTGCGTGCCTGGGCGTCTTCCTTGTCGACGACGATGATGCACGCCGGAATGCCCGTGCCGTAGAACAGGTTAGCCGGCAAGCCGATGATGCCCTTGATGTATCCGTAGCGGATGAGGTTCCGGCGAATTTCGGCTTCCGCGTTACCGCGAAACAGCACGCCGTGCGGCAGGATGCACGCCCCCTTCCCGGTGGATTTCAGGCTGCGGACAATGTGCAGTAGGTAAGCGTAGTCGCCTTGCTTGGCCGGTGGCACGCCGAACGTATCGAATCGACCGTAGGGGTCGTTGATCGGGTCGAGGCCGGTGCTCCAGCGCTTGTCAGAGAACGGCGGATTGGCAACCACGAAATCGAACGTCTTGAGCCTGTCGCCATCCCTGAACTTCGGATCGGTCAGTGTATTACCTTGGCCGATCAGCGCCGTGGGATTGTCGTGCAGGATCATGTTCATGCGCGCGAGGCCACTGGTCGCGGAATCCTTTTCCTGACCGTACAGTGTGACTGACGTGGGCGCGGCGTCGCCGACCTTCAGCAGCAGTGAGCCCGAGCCGCACGTCGGATCGTACACGGTCGTCTCGCTGCTCGTTCGCGTGCTGCTGATGCCGATGATCTGCGCCATGATGCGGCTGACTTCGGCTGGCGTATAGAACTGGCCTTTGCTTTTGCCACTTTCGGTGGCGAAGTGGCGCATCAGGTATTCGTACGCGTCCCCGAGAATGTCATCACCGTCAGCGCGGTTCTTCGAGAAATCCAGATCGGGGTTCTCGAACACGGAGATCAGGTCGGTTAGACGTCTGACCATCTCCGCGCCAGTGCCGAGCTTGCCACTATCGTTGAAATCAGGCATGTCGGACAGCTTGTTGGCTGCCGCCAGCGGCCCGACGATTTTCTTGTTGATCTGGTCGCCAATGTCCGGCTTGCCTTTCAGGGCCACCATGTCCGCGAAACTGGCGCCTTCCGGGATCGTGATCGGAGCATAGCGCTGGCCGGCGTATTTATCACTGACGTACTTGATGAACAGCAGGACCAGCACGTAGTCCTTGTACTGGCTCGCGTCCATCCCTCCGCGCAACAGATCGCAAGACTCCCAGAGGGACGAGTACAGGTCGGATTTCTTGATTGCCATAGGCTTGTGTTGGAACGTGGGTCGGTACCTGCACGACAACTCAGGTGCCGGTTTGCCCTGAATTTTAAGGCATGCCAGCACGGCAGCGATTGAAAACCGCATTGGACATATATCACCTCTCCGAGCACGGCAGCAGCCTGCCCGCTCCGCCCGCGCGATCCCGCGCGGGCGAATCTCCCCGTGGAGCCGTGATGCCCGCTTATCCTTCACCCTTCGACTACCTGATCGCCTACGCAATCGTATTTGCAGCTGGCGTACTTACGTCGGTGTGCCTGCGCCAGTACACCGGAAAAATTCGTCGGGAGGCTACTGCACATGCATGACCGCCCGCCCTTCCTTCCGTTCGACGATGACGAAGGCGCCTGCCTACCTGAACTTCCTCGCCCCCAGGCCGGTACGCCGCCGCGCTTTGGCGCCGACACTGCATCCCGCGCAGAGGACGGGCGCAATTCCTGTCCGAAGTGCCAGTCGGTGCAAACGGAACCGCGCCACGTCGCACGGCGCATCGGCGGTGCTCGACCGCGCGCGCGCCGGCGTCGACGCGACGCTCGCGACCTATCGTAACGAACTGCGGAGACTGATCGATGAAAACGCCGCCGTGCG
>NZ_LOWC01000141.1:0-965 GCF_001522845.1 Burkholderia sp. BDU5
GTCGGCCAGGCGGTGACGTTGGATGATCCGGACTGGCGGCAGTTGTTGCTATTGATGGCTGATTGGAAGATGACGCCCCGTGCATTTAAGCAGATGAAAGAATGCAAGGCCTTCAACCGATTGGATCAAAGTACGCGTGGTTTTTTAGATGCGTGCTCAACATATTACCGATCGGGCATATTCCCAGCCGAGAGGTTTGTGCCGCTTACTTTTCCGCCATTGGTCACCAGCGAGCTGAAGGCTGAAAGCAAAACATGAGATTATCGAAGAGGCGATATGAAACCTCGTATCTGGCCGTTCGCGGCTGTATTCGTATTGATCGCGCTAGGTTGGACGTTCCTCGTGATGACGCGGCATTATCACTATTGGCAAGCAACAGGACAGGAGATGCCAGGCATGGCGAGTAGCATTCGGAACGGTGTATTGATTGCACTGGGTGTCGTTGCGACAGCGTTCGCGGCGAGCTACGCCTGGCGGCATCGTGCGCCTGTCGAGCCTACGTCGGCGGTCGCGAGTTCAATGTCCGCTATGGCGGAGACACCTGCAGCGGTAATGCACGGCAACAATGGCGCGCCGGCATTGCTTGCCCCGACAAGGGAGAAATTCGTGTTGGAGGTCCGCGGCTTAGGGCTCGTGACCGAGCGCAACGCGAATGACGAAATCTGGAAGGCCATACAAGCAAAGGCGGATAATCACACGTCCTATATGTCGCAAAACCCTGCCGATTATCCGGATAACGAGGATAGCCGGATGACCTACCTCAGTGTGGCGACTGGCCTGAGCTTCCAATTGGCGGCCCATCATTCCGTCGAGTATTGGCCGGTCCCGGTGTTCATTTGGGAACCACCAAAGGCGCAGCGCGCTGATCGGCCAGGCGCAGAACTTTCCGGGCTTCGACAAGAAGCGGGCCTGGGCGTCACGCTGCTGCTGTGGCAGGAAGATGCGAACACCGACGACGGCGCCCG